>JAAZOW010000075.1 GCA_012797575.1 Methanomicrobiales archaeon
GCCCGCAACCGCCGACGTAACTCCGCCTGCTCTTCGGTGAGGTATGCAGGCTTCCTCTCCTCCTGAACACCGAGTGCCAGAAGAGCGTTCTCCGCCCCTTCTTCGGCCTTCCGACGAGCCTCCTGCACCGCAACGTCGAGGGCGTTTCGCTCCTCCCGGGAGAGCACCGTCATTTGAGCATCACCGGGCTCCCCTTCTCAAGCTCGGCCGCCGCCCGCCCGCGAACATCCTCCAGGTAGGCATCGAGTTCATCCTGCGTCTTCACCGTCACCGGCGCCCCAAGAGAGACCACCACAGTCTTCGGCTCAAGTATCTTTGCAACCCTCACCCGTATCCGGTCAAGCGCCCCTCTGACCAGCAAAACCCGGCCATCAAACGAGATCCGACCATCAGGTGAAGCCTTGCCATCAAACGAGGCCAGGCCATCAAACGACACCAGCTGTGTCCTCCTGAGGTGCTCCACGATCTCGGCATCAGTCCCCGTCCGGAGCGGGAGAGGATCAGTAATACCATGCTCCCGGATCAGGGCCGCCCGCTGCCCCTCGTCCAGTCGGTGCCAGTCTGGATCAGCATCCAGCGCGGAAAGCACCTCCTGTCGGGCCTCCTCCACCCGGGCCGTCCCCTCCTTCAGGGCTTCACGCAACCCCCTCCGGAGATCAGCAAGCAGCGGCTCGACCGGATCAGGATCGTTGAGCAGGCTCCGATTCTCACGGATCGCCGCCACCTCGGTCTTAATGTCGGGAAGATCCAGATATCCCTCAGCGTGCGAGATCAGGTTCTGCAGGGCATCCCAGGGCGGCATCCGCTCCTCTATCCTGGCCTTCACCGCCGCCCATCGGTCGATATCCGACTTGATATCCTCGTGCCGCACAACCAGCTCCCGCACCACCTGGTTGCCTGAGTACGCCCGAAGTTCAGTAAGGTAGAGGGGGGCCGCACACGACGGCAATGGAGGATCCCCGCCGGCAGCCCCGGCCAGAGCATTGAGGCGATCAAGGAACTGCACCGCCTCCTCCACCTCGCGTCCCGGCTCCGCAGGCAGGCCGAACTTCGTATAGAGCTCCCGGGCTGCCACCTTCTCCGTAGCAGAAAGAACAATATTCTCCGCCTCAAACGTCGCTTTACCGATCTTTGTCTTATCCAGATCAGGAGCGGAGATCGGCTTATTATTGAATCGGGCCTTCAGGTGACCGGTGGCTACAAGCACCATCAGCGCCCCGTCCACCGCATCCCGCGGCCACCCGAACGGTGGCGCGTCAAGAGCCTTTCGCACATCATTCCCGGCCTTTGGCGTGTTCAGACGCTTCAGGATCTCCTTACAGACCGGATGCTCCTCAGGTTCGCGCTCAAACCCGATCTGCTTCATCGGCGTCTTATCCCCACCCCTCACCCGGGTGAAGACCCGGTCCCATCCAGTGGCATCGGCATCAGAGAACCGGTAGTACATCCGCTGGACCGCCCGATCCGCCGCCTCCCGAACAGCACCCGCAAACGAATCGCCCTCTACGAGGATCCCGCCGCCGATATACACCTTAGCATGCTTGAATATCTCTGCTGTTATCGAGTCGATCCGCTGCATGTGCCCGCCCCGCTTCGCCTCGATGTTTGACCTCGCCTGCCCGCCTTCCGGTGTTGTTGGAGCCGGACGGTTCCGTATAACATCCTCGGCGGCCAGCAGGCCGGCGAGCTCATCTTTGAACGCATCGCGATCCATCCGAGGCAAAAAGACCATAACCATCGGGCTCTCGCTCCCCTCAGCAGCTGCCTCCGACTTGACGGCCGCCTCGGTGACCTCCCACTCGTGCCGTATCCATACCGGCACATTTGATCGGATCTCAGGCTTCTGTGATGTAAAATAAACCGGTTCAACGCCACGCGGTGTCTTACTCACCCCTTGCGCAAGCGAGATCCGCTCAAGGTACTTACCAGCCCTATCTTTGAGGATCTCGTCCCGCCTGAACATGATGCTGGTATCGCTCGCCCGGGCATCGGCCTTCCGCTTCTGGTAATCCCCCTCCCAGACACTTCCCTCCTCGGTCTGGATGCGGTACTCATCCCCAACCTTTGCGATAACCCCGCGTTCATGGAGATCGTCGAGCAGGATTGGAACCTGACGCCTGAGATCCTCACTCCCCGCCATGAGATCCGTAACCATGAGATCGGTGAGGGTATCCGGTGTAGCCCTGATCCCGAAGGCTTCATCCACCTGCTGGACCAGGAAGAGAAGTGCCGCTATGCGGGAGCGTAGATTCCCTTCAGCCGTCCCATCGTCCTCCTTGCTGATGCTCTCATAGATCTTTGGAGAGAGGATGTTATTCCGTATCAGGTAGGTGCTCTGCTGGGTGAATATAAAGTCCGCCGGGATGACCGTCCCAACAGGCTCCGTCGCAAAAGCGCGTGCACCATCAAAGGTTAGCCGGAGCTGGTTACGTAACTGGGTGCTCATCCCTCCCCTATCGACACTCTGCAAAATCCGCTCCCAGAACCGTTTCCGGGTAGGGAGCAGGGGGTAGTCAAGCAGCAGGACCTCCTCATCCTCAACCCGCGATGCCAGACTCGATCCGTCGAGGTGGCGAGATATCTCACCGCTGACCGACTCAAGCACCCCCTCAAGAGGCTCCTTCATCGACTCCTTCTTCCTGAGGATGGTCTGGCGGAGCACCACATCGACATCCTTTGACTCAAGGGGAACCCGCAGAGAGAACCGCCCCTGAAGACGCTGGAGCAGAATGTTTGCCTGCAACGCTTCCTGTCCGGTTGCGACGAAGAGAACGTTCGAGCCAAACCTCCTGCAGCAGTCCTCAACGACCTCCTGGAAGGTGAGCAGTTGCTCCGCACCCTCGCCGATAGTCAGATACTGCTGGACCTCATCGAGGACGATCAACACCAGCGGCAGCTTCCCGGGCACGGTGCTCTTCATGACAAAGATATCCCTGAACATCTCGACCATGACCGAGTTTGTCATCTGAAAATCTGTTCCAAACTGCCGGCGCAGGTCTTCTCTGACCTGTTCCACGGTCATACCCTGGAAATCGGGATGAAGATCTATGAGAACTTCCGCAAACTTTCGCGAGACAAAAGGACGGACCATATCCCTCTCCTTCCCCTCCTCGCGAAGCCTCTCCCGCATAGCATCGAGGATCCCGAGTTCCGCAAGCCAGAGATGAACACGAGCGATATCGATATCTTCCGGGAGCCCGGCGGAACGGAGAACAACCTGAAGCACCGCGATCCGCGGATCGTCGGCACACCCGGCACTCAGTGTCCCTGCAGCAGACCAGATACCCCCATGCCGGCGGCCTTCAGTGGCAAGCTGTCTGAGCGCATCCCTCACGTCGTCTGGAAGAGTAGATATATCCCGTGCGTTCGCTCCATCAGGAAAACTCAGATCGCGCCAGAGAAATTCCAGCACACGGACAAGGTGTGACTTCCCGGAGCCAAAGAACCCGCTCACCCACACAGCGGGCTGCACCGGCTGGTCAAGGTTATCGAGGAACGACTCGAGGATGTTCTTCAACCCTCGATGATACGATCCCTTACAGACAAAGTTTTCAAGTTCATACCGGGCGACTGCCCACTCACCCTCCGTAGCAATGGGACCGACTTTTGTTACACCATCATTCGGGATGGTATAGCCAAGCGGATCCCGGTGGAAGATGTCTTTGTTGAAGATTGTATCAGTAGAAATCATACGTACCGCCCTTACGCCTCAATAGGCGTTGCGAGGTAGTTCCATCCGTCACGGGCCTTCAGCAGCCGGTAATTGCGCCTATCCCGATCTCCCGGGAAGAAGAACATCAGGCGACCAGGGATATCTGTGGACCTGACAAGACGGTCGATGACCGCACTGGCCCTGACGATCCCATAGAGACTACCGATCCCGATGACGGCGACCACAGTTGAGTTTTCAGCAGATCCCACCCTCTCTGCAAGGTGATCAGCAAGGCAGGCGGTAAAGTCATCAAGGTCATATCTGAGCAATGAGGGATCTGCAAAGTAATCCTCACAGTACTCGTTCTCTGTTAACCACTTCTCAAACAGCCCGGTTATATCGACCTGCTGCCAGGTGTGCCCGGACTGCACGGTAACTATCTTGAATTCGCTGAGACGAGCGCGTATGCGCCGTTCGTAGGAGGGATCGTAGACGCAGAACCAGACCTTCTCCTGTCCGGATAGCATCTCGTCCCATTGCAGCGAAACCTGCGCCCTGTAAGCTTCAAGAAGTTCGTCGATCTTACTCATAACCATCGAGATCCATCAGCAAAATCAGAGGGAAAGGAGATCTCAACGATCCCTCCCGCATCCTTATAGATCAGCCAGCCTTTCCTCATCGATTCGTCAACATACTCGCGGATCTCCGTATCCGTTGCATCCAGCGCATCTGTCCAGGCGGTATGGAAGAGCAGGTTTCCCCGCACACCTGAGAGATAACCGAGGAAC
>JAAZOW010000097.1 GCA_012797575.1 Methanomicrobiales archaeon
ATATCCCGCAGAGCGCCCGGCGCTCTCTCGATGTTTCGTGGGTTCCATTCGATCCCTGCATGGTAAACCTCAGTTGCAGCAACCGCACCCTCGGGGGCCGGTGCGACATAATGGTTCCCATGGAGGGCTTTCCCGACCGCACCGGAACAAGCACCCCAGGCCCGTTCCTTGCAGTGTCCTTCGGGATCATCTCTTCAGCGGATGTCCCCGCACTCCTCAGATACTGGATTTCACATTACCCTCTGGACTCTGGATAATGCGAGGTGATATTCGGGTCTACACCCACATCCGGGGCCACCCCGGGAGAACACTCGCAGAGATCGTCTGCATCAGCACCATAGAACAGGGCGACAAGGCACGAGCTACTTCTAGGGCATCATGTCTCTTAATCCTCTAAGAGCACTAGGGGTAGTGCATCATGTGGTAGTGCATCATGTCACCGTATCTTCAAAGGTTTCGATGTGTGAGGTGCAGTGCCAACAATCACATGGAATGAGGGGAGTAACCTGGCTTTGTGAGATCTCCCTCACGCCTGCCGGGCCTCAATGTGCCGGTATCCCCCACCCCACCCGGCCCCTGGCCTCCTCCCCCGCCCCGGGGGGCGGGGGCAGTCGTGGCGATACCCGAGGAAAACCGTATCCGGGAGCGGAAACCCACGCGCTGGCCCCCTCTTCAGGCCCTCCCCATACCCTGGACCGTGGGAGGTATCGCCTCTGGGGGAGGGGCAGACGGGGAGGGGGCAAAAAGCCCCCTCCCCTGTCTACTTTCAATATGGCGGTAAAGGGCGCGAAGAGGGACAAACACCCCTGAGGATCTCCGAATTTTCGGTGGCAACGAGCACTAGAACCCCTCGTTCATGATCCTCTCGAGCTCTGAACGCTTGATCCGCCAAGATCCCCCACATTTAACCGCCGGGATCCGCTCCTCCCTTATGAACTCCCGGATCCGGCCCGGGGTGAAGTTCAGAGCTGAGGCCACATCGTCGACGGTGAGCATCGTGTCGCACGCACTATGGTGACCGCATCCGATCGTCTCCCAATCTTCGTCTGGCATCATGATGGTGATGACCGGCTCGCCATCATCTCCAGGGGAGACGGTGGCCTTGAAGGTGACGGTGGGGACGAGACCGTTCTGATAGAGGCTTACCTGAAACTCAAACTCTTCAGCGGTCGCCACGCTGGCTTTATCCCTGAATGCGTGAAGGGTATCCCATAAGTTCTCGGTGACGATCTCCTGGGGCATGTTTGGGAACGGGACCATAATCTGCGCCGCCCGTGCCGAGATCGCGAGGGGATAGATGATGCCTGCATCCCTTCCCATCCGTGTAATCTCGATCAAGTCCCCATCATCGATGGCATCCTGGCGCGCCTTTTTCTGGCACTCCGGGTCCACCAGTCCCCAGGTATCAGCCGGTATCCGTGATCTCGTGTTTCTGGTACTCATTGATCATGTCTCTCCAGGGGCAAATTTCTGCGCTCTCCTGTACTCCTATGGGGATCCACCTCATAAAAAATTTGTCAAATATTATGCAGGCGTTTCTGGTTTACTCTGCATTAAAGACTTATTTTAAGCATCCTAAACGCAGAATGCTGTCATAAACCCACATGGTACCGGATACATCTCCTTGAGGAGTGAATATCCAGTAAAGGGGTTGAGAGGAGTGGGCTGTACGGTTCAAGATATCAGCTTCAAACCCTGATCACGGGAGGGGCGGTCCAACAAAGCCTATATAGCAACAGGGTGAGTCTTGAACAGTGATCGATCCAGAGATAGCCGGATCTCGTGACGCTTATATAACACTTCTTGGACGCTCGACATGGGCGCTGGTCAACGCGTACCACGCAGTCCTGCGGGAGAAGGGGCTGCGCCCCGAACGGGTCTCTATCGTCACCGAAGAGCCGTACGCAGAGGGTGCGCCTACCGCTGCCAGAGCGATCCTGATGATCTCTGAGGGGTATGGGTTCACCCCTGCGATCGAGATCGAAGCCCTGCCCAGAGCGGAGTTCGTGAGGGCCGGAGCCATGATCAGGTCATTTGCCGAAGATCTCATCGCCCAGGGATACGGCGTGGCAATCGATATCACGTCGGGCAGGAAGGTCACGGTTGCCGGAGCGCTCATCGCCATATCGCTCGTCGGGATCCGTATCCAACATATCTACTACCTCGCCATGCAGAGTCTTGATGATGTTGCAAAGCCGTACATGATGATCCCACACCAGATCCAGAAGATCCGGGATCTCATGGAGGATACGGCAGCATGAACGACGTTATCATCAGGGAGGATGAGCTGCAGGTTCTCATCAACAGCCTCGATGACATCCACATCTCGTACCCCCTCTACGGGGGAGACCTCCTGATCGCTCGCCCTGAAGGAATGGGCTTTCATCTCGAACTGCCCGCCTCTCGGGAGATCTTTCGTGAGGGGCTCTCGGGGTATGAACCGATCGCCAGTGAACTCCCCTCCTACTCCGACTTCCAGGAGTGCATGCTTGCAAGCGGCATCGCCAGGTATGCGAACCAGGCCGCCTTCGGGGAGGTGCTCGCATCGTATGAACGCCTGAAGAAGACCGTCTACTTCGGGCTCGATACAAACCTCTTCTACCACTGTTTTGTCACGAATAATCCTGAGATCAGCCACACCTCCTACCTGATCGTCGATACCGTCCGGGACGAGATCACCTACGCCGTCAACCGTAAGTATCGGGCAAAGAGGATAGAGGAGATGGTAGCGTGTTCCCCCGATCACCGGGACCTCATCGTGGAGCTGGAGAACAAACGTACAAAGAGATCCAGAAAGGCAGCGTATCTCGCATTGAGGGAATACCGCGTCATACGTGATCGGGCAGCGGCGATACCATCACCAACCCCGCACTCACACCTCTCTGAGGAGAACGACCGAAACATCGTCCGGGCACTCCGGAAGTTCGAGGAGGAACGATACGCCCTCCCGGTCCTCCTGACCTCTGATATCTACATGGCTGACCTCTGCACGGCCGAGGGGCTCG
>JAAZOW010000130.1 GCA_012797575.1 Methanomicrobiales archaeon
CTGATGAAGTCGTCTGTGGTCTCAAGACCTATGGCGACGGAGAGTGGCGTGGTCCAGGCACCGGTATCGATCAGGCCCCCAAACTCCCGGAGTACGTCTGAATCGACATACTCTGGTCGCGTCTCGGCGATCACCGCCTTGCCTCGAAACGCCTCCGCGACGGCGCGCCGGGCAGCGGGGGGGACCTCGTCGGGATCGAAGAAACTCCCCGATGTGAAGATCTTGAGCACCTGGTAATCCTCGTCGCGGAAGTTCTCCTTCACCCAGCGGACCTGGCGGATCAGCCTATCGGTGAGATCGTCCCGGGAGATCTCGGAATAGCGCTCGTGCCGGTAGCCGCACATCCGGCACCGGTTCCAGGAACAGCCGCCGCTCCTGAAGATGACCGTCAACGTATCGAGCACCTGTCCCTCGATGCGATCCTTTCCCCGCCAGGATGCCAGCGGTTTCTCAGATGATTTGGATAGCATTATACCTCTTATTCGTCGATGTAATGGTATGAAAAGGATTGTATGGCTGGCACTCCTTACCGCAATGCTGATCGTCTCCGCCGCGTCAGCTGCGTATGTCGAGATCAATGCCCCAAAGACGGTGTATGTTGGCGAACCCTTCGAGGTCACTGGCACCTCGATCGTAGGGGGACTCACAAAACCCTCGCTCAGCCCCGGGTTCAGCACGGATATCGTCTTACACCACATAAAACACACGAAGAGCGAAGTGGGCCGGAAGACCATCGTCGTGCAGGAGGACGGCACGTTCTCAACGACGTTTGATACGAGGGGTCTTGCTGCAGGAGACTACACCGTCGAGATCATCGATCCTGAGCACCCGAATACCTTCGGGGGCAGCTCAAAGACCCTGCAGTTCCTCAAGCTGATCGATCGGTCCGGAGATCTCAGGATCTCGTCACCGTTCACCCAGGAGCTGGACGACAGCCTTGACGTCTCCGGTGTCGTCGACGGTATCGGAGGTACGGGTGTGCAGATCCAGGTCAAGTACGGCGATGCCACCGTCTACGGGCCCGAATATATCAGAACCGACGCTGATGGAAGGTTCTCTGTGACCGTGCCCGTATCGGATGCAGGGGCCTACAGGATCACCTTCTCCGACGCGCAGGGCTACATCGATACCGCCGAGTTCGTGGTCACGGGCGGCGCTTCGACCCCTACGGAGACGCCGGCGCCGGTGGTCTCGGCCAATGCACCCGCCACGCGGTCTGTCCCGGCATACTTCGAGGTCGATACCAGGGCTGGCAGTGTGACGCTCATGACATCATCCGGGGTCGATTGGGTGGTCGAGTACATCGATGAGGATGGCAACCTCCATAAGATCAACGAGAAGGGTGTGCTTGACCCTGAGATCGTCGAGTTCTCCGCACAGGGGGGCCGGGTCTACGTCAAGATCTATCCGGTCAGCTACACCGATAGCAAGACGGTGCGCCTATCGAGCTCAAACGTCGATGCGATCAGGGTGAGTCAGGATGCACCTGTGCTCTTCGGCGACGCGACGCCCACCCCCTCAGAGCCCGCAGCACCGCTCCCTGCGGTGCTGGCACTCTTCGCACTCCTCGTGGTCATCCTCAGCCGCCGGGGATGAGCAACCTTTTTTTTGTCCGGGGACCAATATATAGAAGCGAGCCGGGATAGTCTAGTCCGGTAAGGCGGTGGCCTTGAAAGCCACTGGTGCCTGGCACCTCGGGAGTTCAAATCTCCCTCCCGGCGCTACATCTTCTATTCATATC
>JAAZOW010000071.1 GCA_012797575.1 Methanomicrobiales archaeon
ATCAATGGAGCCATGGAGTGAGGTGATAGAGATGGATGTACTTGGGAACTACAAGTCCGTGATTGCGGCACGCTCGACCGATAGGGATATCCTGAAGAAGGCCCAGGACGGCGGTATCGTCACGACGCTCTTTGCCTATGCACTCGAGGAGGGCATCATCGACGGTGCCATCGTCGCAGGTCCCAGCGATGAGCCCTGGAAGCCAAAACCGGCGGTCGTGACCACGAAAGCCGAACTCCTGGCCGCTGCCGGAACGCGCTACACCATCAGCCCGAACCTCTCCCTGATCAAGGAGGCGACCCGGAGCTATGGTCTTGACCGGGTCGGCATCGTCGGTACACCCTGCCAGATCCAGGCGGTCCGGAAGGTGCAGCTCTACCCGATCGGGATGCGCGACGTAGACGACAAGATCGCTCTTGCGCTGGGGATCTTCTGTATGGAGAACCTCTCCTACCAGGCGCTCGAGGCCATCGTCGAGGACCACTGTAACCAGAAGATGGAGTCCGTCACGAAGATGGATGTCGGCAAAGGCAAGTTCACGGTCTACACCGAGCGTGGTGCGGTCTCCCAGATGCCCTTGAAGCTGCTCCACAAATACGTGCAGCCCGGCTGCAACGTCTGCCTGGACTATGTCGCAAACCTCGCCGACATCTCCAGCGGCTCTGTAGGGAGCCCCGACGGATGGAGCACGGTCTTTGTGCGGAGCACGAAGGGCAACGCCGTCTGGGACGGCGCCATCGATGCTGGTCTCTTCGAGACGAAACCGATGGATCAGGTCAAGCCTGGTCTTGATATGGTGAGGAAACTCTCTACCGATAAGATAACGAAGAACCAGAAGAACGTGGATGCGCGAAAGACAATCGGACTCAAGGCTGATGGAACCCCGAAGGGTCTCCGGAACCCCTACGAGTCCCCCTAAAAGCCCTCTTTTTTAGATCCGCCACGACCAAAAATCCAGGGATGGTGTGAAGATCACCACATACGCTCCAGCCCGCTCCGCTCGATACCTGCCGAGGATGGCAACGGCTCTTCCATTCGTCTGCGCAAGGGGCGGGGATGAGTGCTGGTATGCGGTCTTCTTCAGTCTCTGAACAATACCTGGTAGGTCACCGACTGTGCCCCAAAAAAGTCTCTGCAGAACTCAGCTGCCCTCACGGGTTCATACTCCTTGCAGCTGAATACATCGAGGTAGGCGGCGTTGGTCTCGTTTGCGAAGTGGCCGGAGACGAGCGATGTCTCGATGAGCTGGGTCATGGAGAACCCTGCAACCCTCTCGTTCGGGCCGAAGTGGACGATCTGTGGTTCGCCGAATCTCTTCATATCGATCAGATCACAGAGCTCGACGATGAACCGGCGGATCTTCTCCGGGTCCCGTATCGATGCCGGATCGCAGCCCTTCAGGTCCACACTCGTATACAGCCCCCAGCTTCCACGGTGCCTGAACTCCGCAATGACCTCTGCGTCACTCATCGCACCGGGCATGCCGTTGCTTGCCACAGCATTTAGCATTCCTTTGCTTGCCATGATCTCACCTTCAAAGGTATCTCTGATCAGTCTTGATCCTCTAGCTTTTGATGGCTCAGATCTTAAACTTTTGCATCGAGTAACAGGAGGATAACCGTTATTTATCCATTTGGTTC
>JAAZOW010000236.1 GCA_012797575.1 Methanomicrobiales archaeon
AAGACCGTCTTCATCAAACCAGCCACGGTCTTCAAGGAACTCCGGAGCGGCATGAAACTCGTCTTCTACCAGTCCCGTGAAGACACTGGCTATGCCGGAGAGGCGACGATCCGGCGGATCGTCATCAGCGACGACCCCATCTCATTCTTCGAGACCTACGGCGACGCGGTCTTCCTCACCCGCGAGGAGGCCCGGGCCTACGTCGAGAGCCAGAGGCGCTGGCAGGGGGTCAGGAAGGGCGAAGCGAAGAAGCGCCCCTGGATGGCCCTCGAGCTCGAGGATATCCGGGAGTACAGCTCGATCAAGAAACCCGAGCGGTTCGTTCCGGTCGGGGGACGATACCTCCGGGAGTAGGGATACACACTTTTTGCATCGATGGCCCGCGAACTCAAAGGGTCATCGGTAACACCAGACCTGCATTGAGGAGAACCTGGAACCTTTGAGAGCGAATACCTCCGGAAAGCCGGTCGCATCGATGCCCTGAGGATCGATGAGAACAGCTCTCCGGCCGTCATCGAGTACAAACGCGCTATCAACGAAGATGTCATCAACCAGAGTCTATACTATCTAGAATGGCTCCTCGCCCATAAAGGCGAGTTCGAGTTACCAGTCCGAAAGAGGCTCGGGACTAGGAACGAGTCTTGAATGCTCACGTTCGATCTCTCGTGACTTCCCATACCATCCCCCCTCACCTGCCTTGTGACCGGCGAGGGAGATGCCGGCTGTAGCGGCGAGCAGAACAGGGGCGATTGGCCCCGGTAATCACGAGGGTTGAATATTGCGATCCTGCATGGCTATGCGTCACAGGCCGTATCTGTAGGGAGCTGCCAGAAACATCTCAATAGAGCCGGAAATATTCAAATCCACTACGTCGCCGCAGGATGGAGCGTATACGGCTGTGAGAGAAGAGCTGCAATCAAAAGAAGCTCTCAGATGTGGTATATTTCGATCACCTTTTATGAGGAGATTCTGTATGGTATAGTGGACAATATGATACCAAAAGCAGGATACTACCAGGAAAGGGCGCCCCTCACCTACCTCATGGTGGCACTTCTCCTCCTCTCCGGTGTAGCCGGGATTGCGACAGCGGCGAGCGCCGCCGACAGCACGACAGCGTCATGGGTGCTTACCCTCAGCGGCGTCGGGGAAGAGGTGATCTCTGCGGATGCGTTCCAGGAGATCAAAGCCAGAGACGGCATCACCTATACCGCGCCTGATGGTAGTGTCTACACCGGTGTTCCCCTCAAACGACTCATTGGTATGGTGGACGATGCAGACCCTACGACCTTCAATGCCACCCGCGCAGCTGAAGGATACAGTATCATCATCCGGGCGACCGATTGGCACGATCGTATATTCTCTCCGTCAGACCTGACCGATACTGGGTTCTGTGTCGCTGACTCGGTGAACGGCGGGCTCCTGCCGAAACAGGACGGGGATATCAAGATCGCACCCCTCATCCTTGTCGGTGAGGATGTACCCCCCGGCATGGGTATTGGGAACATCATGGACATCACCCTCACCGGTGCTGCGATTACGGGGGAGACGGAAGGTGCGGTGAGTGTCACGGTCATCCGGTACGATGAAGAGGGCGGAAACGTACTGAACGCCACTACCGTTGACTGCAGATGGATGAGAGACCACCTGCCCATCCATGGCGACAGCGCGACCTTCTACTCATTCCAGGGCCCGACCTTCGACACCGCCGATCTCTGGAACCCCGCAGAAGACAAAAACCTTGAAAAAGTCCGGGAAACTCCCAGGGGCACCGCCATCTCCGACCTCTGTGACCTTGTGGGCGGTATGCAGGAAGGAGACGAGCTGCGGATGACCTCGACAGATGGGTATGTCGTCGAGCTTATGTACGAAAACATCTACACACCAAAAGAGAAACAGGGTACGGCAATCCTCGCATGGGAGACCAAGAAAGAGGGATTTGTCCCTGAATACACCGGGGGTCCTGCGCTCTTCTTCCTATCCCCGGACCACGTCTTCGGCAACCAGGACATGAAGGAATGCACCGACCCAGGGTACTGGCGGTACTACTGGTGTGCGGGGACCTCGTATCCATCCGCAGCAGGACTTGCCGTCCGGAATGTCGAGAAACTGGAGATCTATCCTCATAAACAGGCGGATTGGATCCTGAATCTCTCCGGATACCTCGCCGCGTCGATCTCAAAAAAGGAGTTTGAACAAGGGCTCTCCTGCGGCGAGCGAGCACACGGCCACGCGGTGACCTATACAGATGACGACGGGCATGTCTGGAAAGGGATGCCCCTCTATATGCTGGTGGGTTGGGTAGACGATGCATGCCAGCATGACGAAAACCTCGTCGACAATAAGGCATACAATGTGACCCTTGCGAAGAATGATGGCTACACGGTTGTTCTGGAGAATGCAGACGGTGATATAGTATCCTTCCCCTCCAGCGAGATCATGAGAAACAGGGACCATCTCGTGGTAAACCAGGCGGATAACCGTACCTTCGGCATTGACAGTGACATCTGGCCCCTCGCGCTGCGCGGAGAGGCAGTCCCCGCAGAGAAGATGATCGACGGAATCACGACACTGACCCTTGTATATGATGCTGCCCCCTCCAGCAGCGCGAAGCCTGATGCTATGCCTGCCCCGTTCCCATGGGGAGCAGTGATTGCCGGATTAACACTCGCAGGATATATCCTGCGCAGACACTCATAACTACCCTTTTTTCATGGAATTTTGGTGACCTAGTGGTTTCCCTTCCTCCACCCCCCCAGGTTGACACACACCACAGCCCACTGCCCGGGGTCACCCCGAGGAATGGGTCGCTTTCATATGCGTGCAACACTTCACTTGCCAGCCTCTTGCGGGCGATCTGCGCCAGAGCCTGCAAAGTACGATGGAGTAGCCTGCTATCTTTGAGTCCCACCAGAAAATTCAGGATAGAAGCCAGGGCCCTTGCATCCCCTCACGATACCCTGGCCTTTTTGGGAATGGAGGCAGCTTCCAATCGTCTGTGCTATCACTGCGCGGCCGCTGGCCCACTCGCGGCGCCGAACAATGTCTCCAGGGTTTCGTGAGGGGGTGCGATGGCGATCGTTCGTGTTTTCCCGGCCTCCGGCTATTTGTCGGAGGATTGAGATGGTATGGCGGTGAGGCTTCCAGACGGTGGTCGAAATATCAAATCCAAATTTGTTTTTACTTGATGTTATTAACTATACTTAAATAATACAAAATGGTAAGCCTTGCCATAACTGGCATTATCCCATTTGGCCTTCCGGCGGCACCCACGGTGAATGCCCTCCTACGGGGTACATAACGATCTCTGGGGTATCAGGAAAGATCCTGGGAGGCTTTTGGTGACTCATCGGTGGTTGGATGTTCTCAGAAAGGGTATCGATATGTATCATAAAGGAATGATACGGGCATCATTGCTCGTTGTTCTGCTATTATGTATGGTGGGGATGGCCTCAGCCGACGAATGGGTAGGTGGCCTCCCGGTTGAGACGGCGCAGACCGGCACGGTGACCGGCGACCTCTGGTTCGATGTTGACCCGGCACCGGACTGGGGTGATAAAGACGTGACGAAGACCTTCACGCTGCCTGCGGCAGCGGTCGAGGAGGAAGGCCGGATCGCGTGGGCCCGACTCTACATCTCCGCATACTGCAGGCACATGCAGGACGATACAGTGTTCACGATCACCAACCGGTTCGACGGCGACGGTGACGACGAGTATGAGCGTGTGTGGGAGGAGACCGAGCATTCAGGGTTTAATTACGTCCGGGATCCAACCACTTGGGAACCCCTTGGAAACGACAACACCGCCCTCGGCGGTGGTCAAAACGACCCATACAAGATGCTCAATGATCACGAGAACCGGGTCACGAGCGACTACTTCATGTGGTATGACGTGACCGACCTGATCACGGGCCAGACGGTCAACGTCAACGTCAATACAGTCGGTTCGGAAGATG
The DNA here is from genome assembly GCA_012797575.1 of Methanomicrobiales archaeon. Taxonomy (GTDB): domain Archaea; phylum Halobacteriota; class Methanomicrobia; order Methanomicrobiales; family Methanoculleaceae; genus Methanoculleus. The sequence goes on from JAAZOW010000236.1 coordinate 3,955, forward strand.
GCCGGATCAAAATCATCAGCCTGGTCGTCGCCTACAACGACCCGTCCTCCACCACAAAGACCACCTACTGGGTGAACCAGGGGCATGACGTCTGCTCCTACTACTGCGAAGACAATTTTGGAAAGCCTGCTGTCGGGACCACGACGTTTGATACCGGCAGACTCTCTGAATTTGACTCTGCCCATCTGGTCGTCAGCTTTATAGCAAGCGAAAGCGGCAACTACGGGTTCCCCACTGCGGATAACAACTTTGTATATACTGGAAGCACTCCCCCGATTGAGGGGACGTTTACCGACGAGCTCGACCGCACCCCTGATGTGCAGAGTGCTTATTCGGGCGCTATATCCTGGGATGTGACCGAGAGGATCGCCGGCAGAGATGAAGTCACGCTCGCCTACTCCCGTGATCTCTCAGGCACAGGGACCAGCGCATTCTTCAAGATCCCGCTCGCCTTCCTTGTTGTAAAGAGTACACCCCCGACCCCGGTTGCGAACTTCAGCGCAAACATCACAGGCGGTGATGCTCCGCTCACGATCCGGTTCACAGACGAATCTACCGGATCGCCGACCGAGTGGGCCTGGGACTTCGGTGATGGCGGAAGTTCGACTGAGCAGAACCCGGAATACACCTACGAAACTCCCGGCACCTACAGCGTCAGCCTCACGGTCAGCAACAATGTGGACAGAGACCCCCTCACAAAGACTGATTACATCACCGTCACCGACCCTGCCGGCCCTCTCTCTGCGGGCTTTGAAGCAAACATCACCACGGGGGAGGTCCCGCTCACGGTCCAGTTCACGGATAGGTCGACCGGTGGCCCGACTTCATGGTACTGGGACTTCGGGGACGGCGGAAACTCGACCGACCAGCACCCGGAATACACCTACGAAATCCCCGGCATCTACAACGTCACCCTGAACGTGTCCAGATCGGACGACTTCAACATCATGCCAAAGGAGGATTACATCAACGTCACCGGTCCACCGCCGGTCGCAAACTTCACTGCAAGCCCAACCTCCGGCACCGCACCACTCACAATCAACTTCACCGACCTCTCCACCAATAACCCAACCTCGTGGAACTGGACGTTCGGAGACGGGAATGTATCGGATGAGCAGCACCCGACTCATACGTACATCCATCAGGGGACCGGGCGAAACCGCTACGATGTCTCACTCACGGTAACAAACGAATTTGGCTCTGATTCTCGAAACCAGACGCATCATATCATCGTCGATCCGCCGAAGAAGACGGAGGATATCACAGGAAAGATCAACCAGACGACCGGGGCGGTGAACGAGACGCTCATCATCGCCTATGAGGACTGCATCGATCTCACCGTGCCTGAAGGCACCGTCGCGATGGTGGGCGGTCGGTCGATCACAGATCTCTCCATCAGCCTGGCCCCAATCGAGCTTGTCCTAACCCTACCTGATAAAGCGACGATTGCCGCAGAAGATAAGGTATTCATCCTTGGACCAGAGGGGGCAACGTTCGACCCTGCAGTTTTGGTCAGCATCACCTTCGCCGAAGACGAATGGGATCGCCTCTTTCGTAAGGGATACGACACAACGATCCAGAGGTTCGATAGCGATGTATGGGTGCCGCTGGCAAACCAGACAAAGAATGAGGCAACGCGGACGATCGCCGGATGGACGGATACGTTCAGCACCTTTGCCCCCATCAGCAAAGAGAGCAGCGGAAGTAACGGAGGAAATGGGGGTGGCGGCTACAGTAACATCGATCTGGCCATAGAAGGTATGGTAAACCCCCGCCCTGCTAACTCAGTATCCACCAATCAGCCAAACACGGTCACAATTCCCCTAAAGAACCTCGGGACCGACACCGCCGGAGAGTTCACCATCGCCCTGTACGCGAGCGATATCGATGACGGTAAGAAACCTGTTGCCACGACCACGGTTGAGAGGCTTGCCGGCGGCAACCAGACCACCATCTCCATTGTGGACCCAACCCTCAGGAAGGCGGAAGGCGGCACCGTGACCTACAGGGCGGTGATTGACCCTGATGGGAAGATCCAGGACACCGACAGATCTAACAACGAACGATCAAGCGTTGCAAAACCTGTAAAGCACAACGGTTACAACGGCAAGCGCTGGCAGGGTGGGAACGATATCAACACCTACGGGACGTACGATATCCATGGAGGTCTTATCCACTCCTTCGGGGACAGCCGCTACCGCTCCGGAGGTTTTTCCCAGGGGTGGACAGAGTTCACCGCCACCTGGACGACAGATGACCTTCCCCTCCCTTCGAACGCTACGGTGGTTGAGGCCCGACTCTATGTGCCCTACACCTGGGATAACTCCAATGAAGTGAAACACACCTCCCTTACCTTCAACGGAGTTTCTATCGAGCTCCAGAGATGGCATCATGATGTCTCCAACATCGGCGTCTATCATGATTATGCCTACGGCCTCCTTGTCTACGATGTAACCCCTGAATTCCAGAAGAACAAGCGGAATACCGCAAAGTTCAGTCGCAAAGATAAGGATGCAAAGCTCTCGACAGGTGGCCTTACCCTCGCGGTGGTCTATGAAGATCCATCCGCCATTCGATCAGTGATCTTCCTGAACGAGGGATTCGACGTTCTGGGGGCTGACGAAATCGGTTATGGCACAACCCCGGAGAGAACGATCGCGTATGTGCCATTCACCGGTCCCACGATCGATATCGACCAGGTCTCACGGGCGGAGTTGATCACGTTCGTGCCGTGGGGGGATACTTATGAAGGGAATCTCTACGTGAACGGCAATCTGGTCGCCTCGAATGTCTGGGACTTTGGTCCAGCCGGGGGGCCGGAGGTAGCCGTAGATACCCGTGATGTCTGGAATCATCTCAAGTCCACCGGGAATGAGGTGGCGATCCAGAGTACTCCCATCGGATCGATGCCGCTGATGGCGGCATCCCAACAATTCCTGGTGGTGGAGATGGGGGGGAAAGAGGCCCGACAGCAACCTCTTAGCAACCTGACGGGAAACCAGACACTGAGGGCCGATTTCAGGGCTGAACCCCTGACGGGACCAGCTCCACTCTCGGTGTGGTTCCAGGACCTCTCGGAAGGGGAGCCCCTCACCTGGGAGTGGGATTTTGGGGATGGCGGGACTGTCGAAAATACCACGCAAAATCCCCGCTACGTGTACCGAACTCCTGGGAACTACACGGTCACGCTCACCGTGAAGAACGCGACAACGGAGCAGACTGAACAGAAAGAGGGCTACATTCTGGTAGAAAACGCGACCGCGAGGTCTGCGGAATCGGATGTCTGGGTGCCGCTTGAAGACCAGGTGATCGATGAGGCAACCCGGACCATATCCGGCTGGACTAGAAAGTTCAGTGTTTTTGCTCCAATCACGGTGCCAAAAACATCTGCCAACTCGACCCCTGCCGACATTGGGAGCGGAGAGGGTACCACCATGATCGATCCCCTGAGGACGACTGAAGACGTCAGGGATACGATCGATCAATCGACCGGGGTGGTAAGCGAGACGATCGTCATCACCTGTGGGGATGCCGCTGAGTTCACCATTCCAGTGGGGACGGTGGCGATGGTGAATGGCCGGCCGGTCACCCGACTCTCTGCCAGCCGGGTCTCTGCCGATGACATCCCCGAGCTCCCGTCCGGCGCGTACATCACCGCAAAAGAGAAGGCATTCCTCTTCGAGCCGGAGGGGGCTGTGTTCAGCCCCTCAATTCTGGTCAGCATCACCTTCACTGAGGACGAATGGGCACTCCTCTTTGGAGAGAATGATACCACAATCCAGCGCTTCGAGAGGGCACAGAGAGGAGACGCCATCCCGACGGAGGATGGGTCGAGTCTCTCCCTTCAGGAGGGAGACTTGCGCACACCTGATGCATCGATCCCTCTTGATGTTCTCCTGATCTCAGCCCTATTATGTGTTCTCGGGGGCGGTGGGCTCTGGATGGGGCTCCGGACTAGGCCGACAAACCGGGCCTATGCAGGGATTGGGGTGGCGCTCCTCCTGATCGCTGTCGGCCTGATCGCAGTTCATGCCGCCGGTGGTTCCGGTCCAGCAGATCTGGATCCCGACTGCTTCAGTGCGAGCCCCGTGATCGAGAGGATCGAGGACCTCAATCCTGCCAACGATCTCCCAGATTATCCGGAGGGTTTTGTTGCACGAAATGGGCTGCTTGTTATATACACGGGCAGAGGGGGAGTACCTCTCTCTTCCCTGGCGGTAGACCTGGCATCGGGAGGCCAGAAGGTGACCCTCACGCCGTCGAGCACCCCACCGGACGATCCACGACTGAACGCGGGGATCACCGCCTACTTCGAGGAGATCGGGAACGGCGATGGGATCGTATCGTCCGGGGAATGGCTCATGATCTACGCCGACGGATGCCTGATCCGCGAAACTTCCGGTCTGAAGAAAGAGTGCCTGGTCTGGAGGCCTGATACCTCCCTCGATCCGCTCACAGTGGATGCAGGAGAACCCCTCCAGTACCACCTCCTTCTCCTCCCGGAAAACGAAGAGATCGTCTCCGGGGAGGTCTGGTTACCCCTCTCCACCGCTCAGGAACAACCCGATCCGTCAGGGGTTGAGGCAACCACCTCCAGTGTATTCACAGTGCCAGAGGATCTCCTCACGATGGGGACACCGTTCATCTACACGGACCTTGCAGGAAGCAACGAGATATCGATCTGCCCGAGGTCTGCGGTGACCCGGTCGACCTTCTGGTACAGGGCCGACGGTGAGACTGTCAGTGTAACGGCACCGGAAGGAAAGACCTATATGGTCATCCACATGCGCGTAACCCATCGCGGCAACTTCGACGGAGTGAACTACACCATCGAGGCACCCGCGCTCCCTGCGTTCACGCTCCGTGGGGAAGGAGGAGAGTTCATGCCTCTCCATATCCCGGAAAACGCCTCAACCTCGTTTGGAGAAGTGTACACGCAGAAGACACTCGACAGAAAAGAATCACTCGATGGTTCGATCCTCTTTGAGGTTCCAGACGGGCTGCGCCCATCTGATGCCTACCTCTCGGTTGACAACGA
>JAAZOW010000305.1 GCA_012797575.1 Methanomicrobiales archaeon
CCGGGTTTTGCGGAATCAGCCACCTTTACGATGAACGTAGCGTCACGTGCGGCGCCTCCCGGGATATCGCTTACGAACTGGGGATCCGCCTTGACGGTGAACGGTGTGCCATCGCCTTTGAGCGTTACGGTAGCCAGTTTCGCGGTGTTTGGCAGGTCATCATGGCTGATGATGTCGGACCCGACTATTTTGTGGGTATTCAGGCCACTATTGGATATGATGACTGTCAGACCGGTCTCGGCACCGGGCGTAAATTCGTTGGTGCCGGCAATCGCCGCTGAAAGGTCGGGGTTTCCATAGAGGTACTTGGTCCCTGGCGCCGCTCCGGGCATAACCTGTGCCGCCCCGGGCACGGCCAGGAGTGCCAGCACGAGGAGGAATATTGGTATGTAGTACTGCCAACGCATCTGATCACCTTGTTGTTTTTTTAGCAACAACATTTATCGTTGAACAATATATATACATGATGGATGAAGGCTCCCCGGGATATACCAAGCGACCTCCTTGAGTCTCTACGATCGCTGGGGCTTACGAAGTACGAGGCGCTCGTGTATATTGGCTTGCTCAGGGTGGCGGGCGCGACCGCGACCGAGATCCACGAGATCTCAGGTGTACCGCGCGCATCGGTCTACCCGGCCCTCGACCGCCTTGCCCAGAAAGAACTGGTCAGCGTCTCCCACACGACGCCGAAACGGTTTGATGCCATCCCCCCCGCCCAGGGCATCGAGAACCTTATGCGCAGGATCGAGATGGATGCGGAGAGCGCTCTTGCAGCTCTCGATGTATTCTACCGGGAGAAAGATGTGGAATACCGAGGTAACCAGGAGCTTGTATGGACCATATACGGCGAGGAGAACATCAAAGCCCGCCTCAGCGATATGTTCCAGAGCGCTGAGAGAAGCGTGGAGGTGCTGGCCTCATGGAGTCTCCTTCAGGGAAACGTGCTTGCGCTACTCAAGCCCATCCCACAATCGGTGCAGGTCGACATCATCACCGACAGCTGGAGAGGCGAGCGACCTTCCAGATTCAGGGTCAGCGTCCACCCCCTCGGCGCACTCTACGAGGCGCACGCACCACCGGGGCGAGGCCTGCGGTACGAGAATTCCGGTGTCTTTCTGGTGGACGATGCCAAGGCGCTGGTCTGGATGGGATCGGCCGGCGAGCAGCCTTCAGCGCTCTACTCCGAATCGTCCGGGCTCGTCCAGTTCGTCAGGCGCTACCTCGCCAGCGTCGCCGAGTGGGTGGCGGCCGCCAGCCCGTGATCCTCCCTTGAGCGCTCGGGCACGTGGCCAAGCGGCTACGGGTCTGACCGCCGGGCTTGCACGGGGCACGGTCACTCGACCTGAACCACCCGGCTCCAGAGGGAAAAATTGTTCTACTCCCCTGCGGAATGTATCAGTAGATGGAGAGTGGGATTTGGGAAAAAGCCCGGAGTGCGCTGAAGCAGATACTTGAAGCGGCCTCCTATAGTGTTGGGGATGTCGACGACCCTCAAATGTTCTCTGCAATCAAAGGTGATTCTGTCCTCCTGGTGCTCTGCTCTGATGATCCGGATACGATCACGATGTTCGACTCGATGAACTACCGCCTGCACGCTGACGGCAACGATATAGCGTGCGAAAAATTACTCTTCACGCTCGATCCGGCGATGCAGACGGACGACTGCATCCGATGGGGTGCCGATGAGTTCGTCCTCCATGCAGGCAGGGCGGCGCTTGCGGATCTGCTCGACCAGACCCTGATCCTCTCCCTCCCCCGACCGGTGCGGGATCCAGAGGGGGCCGATCGGCCCACCCCGGACCTCACCGCAGACATGCTAAGGGAGGGTGAAGACGAGATGGGGCCGGAGCTGCCCCATCTCCCGCTCCGGATCGGCGAGAAACGTGCCTGTGGTATTGCCGGGCTGCATGGATCGGCAAGGTGCCGGTTTATACCGTACTGGAGTTACCGCTACGTGAGCGCCGGGGAGCGTGAGGTGAAGGGGCGGCTGGTCTCCTTCGAAGCCGAGGGGACAGGGGCCACCAACGCCATCAACGGGTTGAAGATGAAACTTGACCCGGATACCATCGAGCGGAGAGCGATCCCATCCGACTCTGAGATCATGCCGGCCCGGCTTGTGCAGGAGGATGTCAGGGAACAGGTCGTGCGGGAGGTCATCGACCGCCTCACCCAGCGGGTGCGGTTCCGCTACGAGAAGGGCGACGCCATCTTCTACGAAGAAAAGACCCTCAAACCTGATAGAAACAACATTCAGGTCGACCTCGAGATGATCTATGTACCCGTCTGGCAGGTGCGGAGCGGGAGCCGGATCGTCGAGGTCAATGGGTTCACCGGCGAGATCCTCGCGATACCGATGGACGAGGGCGTCGAACTCCTGTGAGTGACCATGATCGTCGTCATCGGTGGAGGGCCTGCAGGGAGGCTCGGGGCGATGCACCTTGCGAGGGGCGGCGCACAGGTCAGGCTCATCGAGAGAGATAAGATCGGCGGACAGTGCCTGCACGACCGGTGCATGACGATCTGCGCCTTAAACGATGTCGCCCGGCTCCTCGACCACGCCAGGACCTTGAAGAGTCTCGGGGTACTGGACGGGGTCCCGGCTGTCACCTACCCAGAGATGAAGCGCGGGATGCAGAGGATCCAGGAGAAACTCGCCAGAGTCCTCGACGCCGAGACCCGCCGGGCCGGGGTCGAGGTCGTCTACGGTGCTGAAGGCAGGCTGGAGGGTGACCGGGTCTACGTCGACGATGAGGAGA
>JAAZOW010000330.1 GCA_012797575.1 Methanomicrobiales archaeon
AATATCAAGAAGTTCGCCCTGCAAGATCAAAATCTTGTCGGGGTATCAGGCGTGGAACGCGCCGAAGGGCCTGTGGACTCGCTCCCGATGGGGAGGGGGATGAAACAGGAAGCCCCGCCCGCAAGCGCGGGGTAGTTCACCTCATAGAATTGTCAAGATAAATCTACTGAAGTAAATTTGCCTTTACTTCAAATAACTTTAGTACGGATCTCGTCCGGCGGGAGCAGCGGTCTATGAATATACGTGCCTTTCCGGACGCTCTATCTCGATCGAGCCCTGGACTGCGCAGTATCAGTGTATGAGAAGGCTGGGATGCGCTTTGTGCCACACGGCTGGGGGCGCCTCGCCCCGCGAAGATCGGATGGCCATGCAGGCGGTATCCCCGACAAGGCCTCCCCGAAACGCCGATCCTGCCCACCTCTAGCGCCGTCCCATACGCTCTGGAAGCCATCGCCCCCTCCAACCCACCTACCCGGACAGCGACGGCGATCCTCCAGGGGCGGTGCGCGACCCATCCCTCCCTGCCCGCTATGAGATGCTTTCGAAGTTCTGTGTGCGGACACTTTTATTACCCTGAGGGATTCAACCTTCAGGGTAACCACGAATATCGACTGAAACAGAGGTGTTTCTCCGGTTAAAGTCGCCAAATCACCTTGTTGGCCGTATCAAAATGGTTATAAAAAGTCGGTACAAGGGTACATAACTGAGATCAGCAGGACGAAATATGATAACTGAAAAAGACATCGAACATATAGCAGGACTTGCAGATATCGGCATATCGAATGATGAGGTGCCGGAGTTCACCCACCAACTCAACGCGATCCTTGAATACCTCGGCATCCTTGACACCGTGGAGGACGAGAGCACCCCCGCTTCCGGGACCGCCAACGTCTTTCGGGAGGACGAACCCCGGCCCAGCCTCCCGCAGGAAGCAGTCCTCGCAAACGCCGGATCGACCGAGGATGGATTCATAAAGGCGCCGAGGGTGATGTGAGTGGCGGGAATCCTTGATTTCTCACCCGACGATCGCTGCAACGCCTTCATCACTGCCTGCACCGGGGCAGCGTTCGGCGACGGCGCGCTCGCGGGCATCGCCGTCGCGATCAACGACAACATATCCACGGCAGGTATCCAGACGACCTGCGCGTCCCGGATCCTCGAGGGCTACATCCCGCCGTATGACGCGCACGCTGTGGAACTCCTCAAACAAGAAGGCGCCGCGATCGTCGGCAAGACCAACATGGACGAGTTTGGCATGGGCTCGACGACCGGGACGAGCGCGTTCGGCCCTACCAGAAACCCGATCGACCCGGAACGGGTCCCCGGCGGCTCGTCAGGCGGGAGCGCCGCTGCAGTCGCCGCAGGCCTGGTTCCGATGGCGCTCGGCACCGATGCCGACGGCTCAATCCGGTGCCCTGCGGCGTTCTGCGGCATCGTGGGACTCAAACCCACCTACGGCCGGGTCTCTCGCTACGGCCTCATCGCCCACGCAGGCTCCCTTGAACAGATCGGGCCGATGGCGCGCACGGTCGAGGACGTATCAAGGCTTATCTCGGTGATCACGCGCTACGATCCCCGCGACTCGATGATGCTCGATCAGCCGTACAGTCACCGACCTTCAGCCGACGTGAGTGACCTGAAGATCGGGATACCCACGGAATACTTCGGCGAAGGGGTGGACATGCGCATCGCAACGACCGTCCGGGACGCCATCGACGTCCTCGAGGGGCTCGGGGCCGAGACGACCCCGGTGAGCATCCCCAGCGTGCGGTATGCGCCTGCGGCCTGCTGTGTCATCTGCGCGAGCGAGGTCTCCTCAAACCTTGCACGGTTCGATGGCGTCCGTTACGGCCCGGCGGTCGATACACGGAAACCCTGGCACGAAGCCTACCGGGAGGTGCGGCAGGCAAACCTTGGACCCGAGGCCCGGCTCCGGATAATGCTTGGAACCCTCACCCTCTCGGCCGGCTACGCCGGGAAGTACTACGCGAAGGCCCTGGCTGCCCGTCAGAGGATCACCCGGGACTTCGAACGGGTGTTCTGCGACGTCGACGTCATCGCCGGTCCGACGACGCCGACCGTGGCCTTCCGCCCCGGCGAGAAGGTCAGTCCCCTCAGTATCGCAGGAACCCTCACGGCGCCCGCAAACCTCGCCGGGATCCCGGCGATATCAGTCCCGTGCGGAGATGTGGACGGCCTCCCCGTGGGCCTCCAGGTGATGGGCAGGCGGTTTGAGGATGAACGCGTCATCGATGTTGCCTACGCCTATGAACAGGAGGTGAGGTCATGAAGACGATCATAGGCCTTGAAGTCCACGTCCAGCTCGCGACCGCGACGAAGCTCTTCTGCGGATGCTCAACCGACTACCAGGACGACAACCCTAACACCCACTGCTGCCCGACCTGTCTCGGCCTCCCCGGAGCACTCCCGTGCCTGAATAAGAGGGCGGTGGAGTACGGTCTCCGGGTGGCAAAAGCCCTCGACATGAAGGTGCTCGAGGAGTCCGAGTTTGCCCGGAAGAACTACTTCTACCCGGACCTTGTGAAGGCCTACCAGATCACCCAGGACGACAGACCGCTCGCGGTGGAGGGGACGATCGAGATCGAGGACGATCAGGGCCACGAAAAGATCGTCCGGATCACCCGGGTCCACCTCGAGGAGGACCCCGGAAGGCTGGTCCACGTCGCCGGCGCATCGAAGTATTCGCTCGTCGACTACAACCGATCGGGCATACCGCTCCTCGAGATCGTCACCGAACCCGATATGCGATCGCCGCAGGAAGCTCGCCGGTTCCTCAACAAGCTCCGAACGATCCTCGAGTACCTGGAGGTCTTCGATGGCGACCGGGAAGGGGGTCTGCGGGTGGATGCAAACATATCGCTCGAAGGTTCAGAGCGGGTCGAGGTCAAGAACATATCCTCCTACAAGGGCGTCGAGAAGGCCCTCACCTTCGAGGTGACCCGGCAGAGAAACCTGCTCCGGCGCGGACTTGCGGTGGCACGGGAGACCCGGCACTTCATGGAGGGGCGCGGGATCACCACCTCCTCCCGTGGCAAGGAGGAGGCGCACGACTACCGCTACTTCCCCGACCCCGACCTCGGGCCGCTCCGTGTCGCGGGATGGGTGGCGGGGATCGACCTCCCCGAACTCCCCACCGCCCGGAGGGACCGATTCATGGAGCAGTACGGCGTATCACTCAACCACGCGCGGACCCTGACCGGCGATCTGAGACTCGCCGACTTCTACGAGGAGATCGCCGGCACCGACCCGGTCCTCGCCGCCACCTGGGTGGCCGATATACTTCTTGGGGAGCTCAACTACCGCACCATGGGCATCGCCGCCGTCCCGCCCGGCCACATAACAGAGCTCCTCGACCTCCTCAGGGCAGGCACCATCACCGACCGGGCCGGTGTCCAGGTCCTCCGCGAGATGCTCGACGCCTGCGCCGAAGATCGGCCCTGCGAGAGACCAGCCGCGATCATCGAGCGTGAAGGACTCAGCCGAGCCTCGGGGGATGAGTTCACGTCACTTGTCCGGGCGGTCGTCGCCGCAAACCCGCAGGCTGTCGAGGACTACCGGAACGGGAAGGAAGGAGCGTTGAACTTCCTCGTCGGCCAGGTGATGAAGGAGACCCGTGGCCGGGCGGACCCACGGGAGCTTCGACGGATCGTATCTGAATCCATCAAGATGGGCGAGGTGTAATCAGCAGTGCACCTGATCATCGCAGAGAAGAACATATCAGCGAACCGTATCGCGCAGATACTCGCCGGCAGCGAGCGGGTGAGAGCGGTGAAGGAGGGAGGCGTCTCCACCTACTCCTTTGACACAAAGACGGTGGTCGGCCTCAAAGGACACGTGGTGGAGGTGGACTTCGAACCCGGCTACACGAACTGGCGGAGCAAGACCCGCACCCCGAGAACCCTCATCGACGCTGGCACCGTCAAGAAACCGACCGAGAAGAAGATCGTCAACATCATCCAGAAACTGGCGAAGAAGGCCGATCTCGTCACCATCGCCACCGACTACGATACCGAAGGTGAACTGATCGGGAAGGAGACCTACGACCTCATCCGCGCGGTGAATCCCTCGGTCAGGATAAACCGGGCCCGGTTCTCGGCGATAACCCCAGCGGAGATACGGTCAGCCTTCGAAAACCCAACAGACCTCGACTTCTCGCTCGCGGCCGCAGGCGAAGCCCGCCAGATGGTCGACCTGATGTGGGGGGCATCGCTCACCCGGTTCATCAGTCTTGCGGCCCGGCGGGGTGGCAGAGATATCCTATCGGTGGGCCGGGTCCAGAGCCCGACACTTGCCATGATCGTGGCCCGGGAGCGCGAGATCGAGAGCTTCATCCCCCAGACCTACTGGATGCTCTCGCTCATGACCGAGAAGGCTGAGCAGCCAGTGGAGGCGCGGCATACCACCGGCCGGTTCACCGACCACGATGCAGCCCTTGCCGCAGAGGCGGGGACGAAAGAACCACTCGTAGTCACGGACGTAACAGAGAGAGAGAGGAACGACCGGGCTCCGGCACCGTTCGACACAACGACCTTCATCGTCGCGGCGAGCCGTCTGGGCCTCTCGGCGGCAAACGCCATGCGGCTTGCCGAAGACCTCTACGTGAACGGATACATATCCTACCCGAGGACCGACAACACCGTCTACCCCGGGTCCCTGAACCTCGATACGATCCTCGGCACGCTCCGGGGCGGGACGTTCGATGCAGACGTCGCCTGGGTGCAGAAGAACCGGCGAGCGGTCCCGACCCGGGGTAAGAAGGAGACGACCGACCACCCCCCGATCCACCCCACAGGCGCAGCGACCCGGGAAGCCCTCGGACAGGACCGCTGGAAGGTCTACGAGCTCGTCGTCCGCCGATTCCTCGCGACCCTCTCGCCCGACGCCCGGTGGGCGACCGTCAGGTGCACCTTCGACGCATCCGGCGAGCCCTACGCCGCCACAGGCAGCAGGCTCCTCTCCGCAGGATGGCGCCGCCTCTACCCCTACTCCGAGGCGAAGGAGAAGATCCTCCCACCCCTTACTGCAGGTGAGAACCTGCCGATCCTGAGCGTAACCCTCGAGGAGAAACAGACCCAACCACCGGCCCGTTACTCCCAAAGCCGGCTCATTCAGGTGATGGAGGAGCACGGCCTCGGGACGAAGAGCACCCGACACGAGGTGATCGGGAAACTCGTATCACGCCGTTACGTGGAAGGAAACCCCCTCCGCCCGACACTCGTCGGGAGGGCCGTCACGGACGCGCTCGACAACCATGCGGCGACGATCACAGAGCCCGAGATGACCCGGACGCTTGAAGAACATATGCAGCTCATCAAGCAGCGCGAACGCTCCCGCGACGACGTTGTCGACGAGTCGCGCGGCATGCTCCACCGGGTCTTTGACAAACTCGAGGCGCACGAGGAGGAGATCGGTGAAGAGATCATGGAACAGACCGCAGAGGAGCATACGGTCGGTCCCTGCCCCGTCTGCGGCCACGATCTCCGGATCCGGCACATCGGTGTATCCCAATTCATCGGGTGCGCCGGCTACCCGGAGTGCCGGTTCAACATCAGTCTGCCCGGCAGCCCCTGGGGGCGGGCGATCCGGCTAGATGAGACCTGTGAGGAACACGGGCTCTTCCACGTCAGCCTCATCCGGAGAGGCTCCCGGCCCTGGGTGATAGGCTGCCCGCTCTGCAGCCACATCCAGTCGAACATCGAGGCGCTCCGGATGATGCCCTCGATGACCGACGACCTCATGCTACGCCTGCGCACGCACCACATCTACACGGTCTCCGAGATCGCGGGCATGCAGCCCGGGGAGCTCGAGGCGAGGATAGGCATCGATGAGGCTGACCACCTCATCAAGGAGGCTGGGGATGCGCTCGAGGTCCTCCGGCGCCGTTCTGAACTCAGGAAGTTCATACGAAAGATCATACCACCCCGCCGGGGTCGGAGCCACGCGAAGATCACAAGAAACCTCCTTGAGCAGGGGATCGGAGACATCCGGGCACTCTCGCAGGCGGACCCGGCGGTCCTGAAAAAGGCCGGTATAGGCGATGCGGGGGCGACGGACCTCCTGGAGGCTGCCCGCGCGCTCTGCAACGAACGCGCCCTCCGGACGGCCGGGGTCCCGGCAGTCAGCCTGAAGAAGTACCTCTCCAGCGGCATCACGAGCCCCGATGACTTCTGCTACCTCCCCATCCCCTACCTCTCAAACAAAACCGGCATTAACCCAGAGACCGTACATAGACATGTGGACCTGGTCTGCAGCCACCTCGGCCGCCCCACCCCGGCAAAGATAACCAGGGCGATGCTTGATCGTGGGCGAGAGGAACTCCTGGCCATCCCCGGCATCGGGGAGGCGACCCTGCAGAAGCTCTACCTCGCGGGCATCTATAACGCTGAAACGCTCCGCAAGGCCGATCCGGAGAGGGTCTCCCCCATCACCGGCATCGCAGAAGCCAGGCTTCACGACTTCATCGGCCATCTGGAGTGACACCATGCACGTGAACTGGAAGACCTGGGCTCATGTGACGAAACTGGATCCCGATAAACGCCTCCCACCAGGAGCCCTCGATGGGATCGCAACAAGCGGGACCGATGCCCTGATGCTCTCGGGCACCCTGAACGTGACGCAGGAGAACCTCCGCGAGCTCCTGGACGCGGCCTCAGCCTATGGGCTGCCACTCGTGGTGGAGCCGGCGAGCCCCGACTGCGCCATATGCGACCGGAAGATCGACCACCTCTTCGTCCCGAGCGTGATGAATACAAGCGACGCCCGCTGGATCATCGGGAAACACTTCGCTTGGCTCCGCAACGGCAACTGCATCGACTGGGATATCGTTGTGCCTGAGGCCTACATCGTACTCAACCCCGCCTCCGCCGTCGGGCGGGTGACCGGAGCGAACTGTGCCCTCTCACGCGATGATGTGGCCGCGTTTGTGAGGGTGGCGGATCGTTACTTCAGGTTCCCGATCGTCTATATCGAGTACAGCGGAACCTACGGGGATCCTGGTATGGTTCAGGCGGCGGCAGACGCGACCGAGGACGCCGTTCTCTACTACGGCGGCGGTATCCGATCGGCGGAACAGGCAGCAGAGATGGGAAGGATCGCCGATACGATCGTCGTAGGAAACGCCGTCTACGACGAAGGGGTCGATGTGCTCCGGGCCACGGTCCGGGCTGTGCAGTGATGCATGCCCGAGATCTCCATCGTCCTGATCGAACCACTCTATGAGGGGAACGTCGGGTTCACCGCCCGGGTGATGAAGAACTTCGGGTTCACCCGGCTGGTGCTGGTCAACCCCTGCCCGATCGGTGACGAAGCCATCATGCGCTCCTCCCACGCCCGCGACGTCCTTGACAGTGCCCGCCGGATGACGATCGATGAAATCTACCGCGAGTTTGACCTCATCGTCGCGACGACCGGGGAGGTGAGCGAATCTGTCTGCACACCGATGCGGATGCCCTACTACACGCCGGCGGAGGTCCGGGAGATGGTCGCCGATATCGATGGGACGGTCGCAATCCTCTTTGGACGGGAGAACTGGGGGCTTGCGAACAGGGAGGTTATGCGTGCAGATATCATCTGCACCATACCGGCCTCGAAGGCATACCCAATCCTGAACCTCTCCCACGCTGTGGGCATCCTCTGCTACGAGCTTGCAAGCCTGCCCCGTGGAACCTACCCCCTGGCCGGGCGTGTTGAGATGGAGGCGCTCCACCGGCACCTTGGCGAATTTCTCGACAGGATCGATCACCCGGAGTTCAAACGGAAGAATACGATGATCCTGCTCCGCCGCCTCTTCGGTCGGACGAGGCTGACCACTCGCGAGGTGAGCACGCTCCACGGCCTTATGCGGAGGGCTGAGTGGCACATGGAAAAGAAAGACTAACTGGTCTTGAGGAGATACAGTACGAGCATGATCCTTGTCGACTGGCAGATAGAGGACCGTATAACGCGTGGGTTCATCAAGGTGGAGCCCTATAACCCCGGTCTCATCCAGCCAAACTCCCTTGATATCCGGCTCGGCTCCCACTTCGTCTGGTACGTCCCGGGCGACGCGGTGATCGATCCCTACGAGGAGGGGAGCGTCTGTGCAGGCGTAGAAGAGATGGAGGCGGACTCGATCGTCCTTCACTCCGGGCAGTTCCTCCTCGCAAAGACCCTGGAGACGATCGAGCTCCCCTCGGACGTTGTCGCAAGCATCGAGGGGAAGAGCAGCATCGCCCGTCTCGGTATCGAACTCCACCAGACGGGCGGCTGGATCGATGCGGGGTTTCGGGGGACGATAACGCTTGAGATGTGCAACGTGAACTCCCGGCCGGTCCGGGTCTACGCAGGGATGCCGATCGGGCAGCTGGTCTTCTACCGCACCGACCGCGCCGCGCGCCCCTACAACATGAAGCGGGATGCGAAGTACATGGACCAGCGGCAGGCGACCCTCTCGCGCTACCACGAGAATGCGCGCCGCTCATGAAGGCGGGGCGCCATATGCTCCCACGCTACTATATAGCATGAAAACAGACATTGAACGGTTCAACTGGGGATAACAATGCGACTTCTTCTGATCCATTCTGATCACATTGAGTACGAAGCCCGGAAGAAGACGAAGGTCGCCGAAGAGGATGCTGTCCTGAAGGATGCCCTCGATGAGGCGCTCGCTGTCTTCTGTGCGGTGGAGTCTATCGACGAGGAGAATATCGAGGATGTCATACAGCAGGCGGCGGACGAGATCGTCACCACTGCCCGGCGCCTCGGCACGACCAATATCATGATCTACCCCTACGCCCACCTCTCCTCGGATCTTGCATCGCCAGAAGCTGCGGTGGATATTCTCCGGGGGCTTGCTGAGGCCATCGCCGGGTCGGATGGGTTTGTCGTGAGGCGGGCGCCGTTTGGCTGGTACAAGGCCTTCTCGCTCTCCTGCAAGGGCCACCCGCTCTCAGAGCTCTCCCGGACGATCGTGCCCGGGGAAGGCGCGGCCGCCCCGAAGAGGGAGATCGAGCACGAGTTCTTCGTCTTCACGCCCGAAGGGGAGCGAAGAGATGCAGCCGCGTATGCAGAAGCGAATACACCCTTCGCCTCCCTGGTCAGGAAGGAGCTCGGGTACCCGGGGCATGAGGGGGTCGAGCCTGCGCACGTGGATCTGATGCGGGCCAAGGAGATTGTGGACTACGAACCGCGCTCTGACGTCGGGCAGCACCGCTGGATGCCCCGGGGCAAGCTCATCCGGGATCTCCTCGCTGACTACGTCCTTGCGCGGGTGCTTGAGTACGGCGGGATGCCGGTGGAGACCCCGGTGATGTACGACCTCGGCGACCGGGCGATCGCGGAGCACGCCGCCAAGTTCGGGGAACGCCAGTACCGGTTCAAGAGCGGCAACCGCGATATGATGCTCCGGTTCGCAGCGTGTTTCGGCATGTTCTCGATCATGCATGATATGCACATCTCCCCAAATACCCTCCCGATGAAGCTCTACGAGCTCTCGACCTACTCGTTCCGGCACGAGCAGAAAGGGGAGGTCATCGGGCTGAGACGTCTCCGCGCATTCACGATGCCGGATATGCATACCCTCTGCCGGGACATGGACGATGCGCTCGCAAGCTTCGAGGAACAGGTTGTGATCGGGTGGAAGAGCGGTGAGGATCTCGAGACCCCGCTCGTCGGGATCTTCCGGTGCACGCGGGACTTCTTCGAGCAGTACGAACCCTGGATAAAAGGCCTCGTCGCGAAGTCGGGTGCGCCGATGCTG
>JAAZOW010000270.1 GCA_012797575.1 Methanomicrobiales archaeon
CCTCCGATCCCATACGCCACAGCGGCATACCGCGTGCGGGGACCATCCCTGGTCCCCGAGAGGGTGCGGGTGATGAAGAAGAAGAAACCCCAGAGGAATATCACCGCGCCCAGGAGGAAGTACGTATGGAAATGGCCGGGGATCCAGAGGGTGTTATGCATCACCTGGTTGACGGCGATGGTTGCATCGAGCGCCGCAGCCATACCCCCGAACATCCACCCCCAGAGACCAATAGCGAGGAGGATGGTGGTCACATCCCACCGGATGCCCGAGTGGTAGTACTGGGAGAGACCTCCAAACAGCGTGATCAGGATCACCGGTATCACCGAGGCATAGGTCCCGAACTGGCCCACCACCTGAAGCCCCAGGGGCTGAGCGAAGTCCTGGTACAGGTGGTGGAGGTAGATGATCGGAACGATGAACGTGATGGAGTTGAGGGCGAGGACGTAGGCGAGACCCAGCTTCCAGGGCCGGCCGGTGTAGGCGGGGAGGAGGAAGTACATCAGTCCGGCGGCGAAGTAGATGGTCAGGTTCACCAGGAGATGACCGAAGAGGTAGTCAAAGTTCTTCATAAAGAGCACATCGATGCTCTGCACCACCCCGGAGGCCTGCAGCCAGAGAGGGATGAGCCAGATGTAGCCGGCCACAACGCAGACGACGCCGGGGATCGCGACGGCCATCGCGAGCACATCCAGGATGGTCAGGTTCTCCTGGTGGGCGGTCCTGCGAAAGATAAGGGGCCACCCGAGTGCGTTTCGGATCCCGCCATGGGCGCGGGATACCGAGCGGATGAGCAGGACACAGTAGATCAGGAGCCCGATGAGGACAAATCCTATGCCGATCGTCACCCCCACCACACCCCAGAAGGCATATCCACCATGGAACGGCAGGGGGTAGAGTGCGGTCCAGGCCGCCGCAAACCCCCCTCCCAGGGTGCTGAAGAGGACGAACATCATCCCCATGAAGAAAAAGAAGAAGGTCGTCCACAGCCAGCGGAGATCCAGGGTCACCCTCCGCCCGATGACGGCGGCAAACCCCCCAAGCGATCCCAGCAGAGCAAGAGAGACCATGGAGAGACCGTGCAGGGTCATGACCTGGTAGAAATGTTCGGACGCCAGGAGGTCCAGGAGGCCCGACTGCTCTATCCTCATGGAGAGGCCGAAGATCCCCATGACGACGAACATGACGAAGGCAAACGTCATGCTGACCAGGGTGAAGCGGAGCACAGCCCCGTAGTTGTCGGGCAGGGTGGAGTGATCTGCGCTATTCGACATTGAAGAAGGCCTCCATCCCCCAGTGGTCCACCCCGCAGTACTCCAGGCAGTGGATGCGGTGCTGGCCAGTCTTGGTGAAGTTGAAGATCAGGCGGTTGGTGTACCCGGGCATGGACTGGGTCTGCGCGATGATCTGCCCGTCCGGATCGTAGATACCGAACCCGTGGTTCACATCGACCGAGGTCACGGCAAACTCCACCGGGACGTTGGCGGGGATTGTGGTGTTGCTCAGCGCGAAGACGAACTGCGATGTCGTCACGTTGATGACGGTGACAGGCTCCCCCACCGTGATATCCCTGACCGGTTGGTAGGGGAGGATGGTCTGGGTGCCGAGGAACACGACGAGGGCCGCAAGGGCTATAACTGAAAATAGGCGCCGGCGGAGAACGTCAAGTCCTCCGGTGATCTCTCCGTACTCGACCCTCTCCCTGCTGCTATGCATCACCCATGCCCAGAGGAGTGTGTAGACTCCACCCATCACGAGCAGGAGAACAAACACGTATCGTGGACTGATGAGGATCATGGTGGGGCAGTAGGGTCAGAACCCGTACTTAAAAGTTATGACGATGGTACCGGGCCGCAATGCACCCCGGGGCCCGGAAGTCTCCGGCGCCGACCAGCGCTGGGTATCGCCCAAAAAAGAGGTTTTTCGCTCCTGGATCTTTCTGCCGACTGCACGGCAAAAGAGGTCTCCCCTCAGAGACCCGGGAGGTTACTCCTTGATGAGCTCGAGGGCAGCCTGATCGTCCTTCAGATCCTCTATGCGCGGGAACGTCTCCTTCAGGACGACGCTCTCGATCTCGGGGTAGTACTCGAGTATCTCGCGGACGAGCGTGCCCCGCCAGGTCATCCAGCGCCGGTCATATATGATGGCCGGCGGGAGCGCCAGCTCGACCGTCCCGTCGATGATGGTGACGCCGATATCGGTCCGGCCAGAGTAGAGCTGGATCAGACCGCTGATCTGATCGACCTGATCATCGACCTTCTCGAGGATCTCGTAGGTGTAGTGCAGGGTCCGTCCGGCGAGCGGGTGGTTGAAGTCGACGACCGCACGCCTCCCGATGACGTCGACGACCACTCCTTCGTCACCATCGATCTTCACCCGCTCTCCCCTACTCGGCTTCGCGGGGAACTGCGTGATCTGAATGGATCGCACGAACTCCTCATCGTGCGCGCCAAACGCCTTCTCAGGCGGGACCTCAACCTCGCCCCCGGCGCCGACCTCCTTTCCGATCAGCTCATCCTCAAGGCCGACGATGATGTGGTGGCTCCCCAGGCGGATGGTGATTGGACCATACTTTGCCCACGGGTTGTGGATCCCTCCTTCCTTCGCGTTCTCCTCATCCGTTGTATCAAAGATACTCTCATCGACGCGGCCAGTGTACCTGAGCCTGATAAAATCTCCTTCCTGAAGTGCCATTTCATTCACCCTGGTGAGCAGGATTTGCGTTCCTCAAGCCGCGTTCCTGCCCCGGTTGCTCCATACAATTCTGCGTGAATGGTATATATCCTGTGAGGTCGGGGGGCCGGCACCCCTCTGCCGTGATCCTCTCCTATCAGCGCCGGGGGCGGGACGAATCCCTACCCAAATCGTGAACTACCCCGCTCCTCTCGGGCGGGGCTTCCTGTTTCATCGATAATACTTGCATCACAGTGATGTGATGTAGCGGTATTATCTCCACAGGCTCAAAGGGCTGTTCCATCCCCACGCGGTGAATATTCACCGCAGCA
>JAAZOW010000043.1 GCA_012797575.1 Methanomicrobiales archaeon
CCCCGAGGCCGGGTTCGGTGCCGTGACATGGGATGGACGGGTCTTTCTGAACCGCGCTCTCATGGCCGGGCTCGATCTCTCGGAGGCCGATGTGGAAGCTGCGATAGCGAAGGCAAAATGGAGCGTCGAAGAGCGGATCGAAAAGTTTACGGGTGGCCGTGGCCTGGAGCCGGAACTCACCGGCAGAGTCGCGATCCTGGTCGACGACGGCCTTGCGACCGGGTATACGATGCTCGCCGCCGTCGAGGCTGCTCGCGCAGAGTCGCCCCATCGGATCATCGTAGCGATCCCCACGGGGTCGCTCCATGCCGTCACCTTCATCGCCGGGAAGGCGGATACCGTCATCTGTCCAAACATCAGGACCGGCCGCGCCTTTGCAGTGGCGCAGGCATACGAACGGTGGCATGACCTCACCGATCAGGAAGTGCAGGAACTGCTGATCCAGGCTCGGGACATGGGGCTTGTCTGATCCGGCCACGGTGTCTGACCGGATCCTGTGCCGCAACAGGTATATATTGATCGTCCCCATGAAGGCGCCGAAGGAGCGAATCGCATATGAAGGACCTGACGATAGAAGTTGATTTTGATCAGTTTCCTACCAGATTCACCTGTGATGGGGACGGCATCTCTCCGAGGATCAGGGTATCGGGATCGGATACGCCCTACCTTGCGATCATCATGGACGACCCGGATGCCTCGAAGGGCACGTTCACCCACTGGCTCGCATGGAACGTACCATCGACCGGGGAGATCCCCGAGGGCGTCCCGCCGGAACCCCGTATATCCCACCCGCTCTCCGCCGTCCAGGGGATGAACGACTACCGGAGAACCGGTTACGGCGGCCCCTGCCCATCGCCGGGCAAGCCGCACCGCTACTTCATCCGGATCTGGGGCCTGGAGGAGAAGATCGACCTCCAGCCGGGCGCTGAGCGGGAGGAGCTGGAGGGTGCGCTCGCGGCCGCCACGGAGTACGGCGAGACGATGGCGACCTACGGCCGCAAAGCAGCGCCTGAGGGGGCGCCGGGTGCCGGGCACCGTGCCTGAAGCGCTCCCCACAACCCTTTTACCGGGTCACGGTGAAGACCTGAGCATGGATTCCAGGGTAGGTACGCTATCGGTCTCCCTCCGTTCAGCAGAGTTCCCGAGCTGGAACACCTGCGACGGCCCGGACATCTCTCCAGAGGTGAGGATACGGAGACTCGCCCCGGATGTGCGATCCATGGTGATCTTTGCCCTGAACCCCTATGAGCCCGGATGCTCCTTCACCACCTGGATCATCTGGAACCTGGATCCGTCGCCCGTGGTCCCGGAAGGTATCCCGCAGCAGGGCGTCGTGACGGCTCCGGTGGATGCCGTCCAGGGGGTGAACGACTACGGGACCCTCGGTTGGCGTGGTCCCTGCCCCCCGGGAGGGGAGACGCACCGTTACTACTTCAAAGTCTACGGGCTCGACGCCATGCTCACTCTCCCGGCTGGCGCCGGCAAACAGGATCTCATAGATGCCATGCGGGGGCATGTCCTCCAGTTCGGCAGAACCGTTGCCTTCTACTCCCGGTGACCATGCGAACCATTTTCTATCCCGGATCTGATGAAGCGATCATCGACGGAGACTGATAGTATGGTAAAACTCACCGTAAAGTTGGACTTTGAGGATTTTCCAGAGGTCCATACCTGCAGGGGTGCGAACCGGTCACCTCCCATCCAGGTGGGGGGACTGCTCCCGGACATCAAGTCCCTTGCCATCCTCGCGACGGCGAGCCCCCGGGAGGGGGCGTCGAGGGTAGCATGGATCCTCTGGAACCTCCCCGCCGTCTCTCTGATTCCGGGAGGGTTCCCGGCCGAGGGGGTGACAGAGTCCCCTCTTCCTGCTGTGCAGGGCATAAACGATTTTGGCAGCATCGGCTACCGGGGCCCCTGCCCGGGGCCCGGGGAGGGTGAAGCCTACCTCTTCCGGGTCTACGCGCTCGATATCGACCTTGCGCTCCATCCAGGGGCAACCTGGGAGGAGATGATCCGGGCGGTGGAAGGATCGCTGAGTCAATCGGGGGAAGTCATCGCTTTTGCGATCGAATAGGGGGGGAAGCGGGGATGAGGACCCCGCCTCCCTCACATGGGAATGGGTATAAGCGGGCTCTGCTTCTCGATGTTTTTTGCGACGAAGGCCATCTCCTCGCCGAGCATGCGGACGATGTCGTCCATCGTGACGATCCCGGTGAGTTTTCCTGCATCGTCGACGATAGGCATCCTCCTGATACCTCTGTCAGCCATCTTCTGGACGGCCTCATAGATCCCCATACTATCCGGGAACGTGACCACGTCCCGGGACATGATCTCCTCGGTCCGCACGGTTCCGGGATTCTTTCCCTGTGCCAGAACCCGGATCACGAGATCGCGGTCGGTGAGTATACCTCGGGGGCGCCCATCGGTGCCGACGACGATGACGCTTCCGACGTTCTTCTCACCCATGATCTTCGCCGCATCCACTGCTGGCGTATCCGATGAGATGGTAACGACCTGTCCACGACAACATTTCATAAGTCCCATATCACTACCTCCGTTGACGGCTGATTCATACCCGAGATGGTATATGAACATACCCCACATCCCCTCCCATGCAGGATCGATTGATAGACCGTGCACAACCGATCGTGGATCGGTTGTCGACTACTCTCGGCCAACCGCCCGGTAGATCACATCTGGTGTCGCCCACGATATCGAAGAAGGTTTATCCGGGTGTGGGGTTATGATAAAGCTCATGAAGAGATCGATCGGTCCAAGGACTCTCCTCTATCCTCATCCGGTCCTGGTCGTCGGGACATACGGCTCCGATGGTCGGCCGGATGCCATGGTCGCCGCATGGGGGGGTATCTGTTCATCCCAGCCCCCGGCGGTGGCGGTCTCGATCCAGAAGGGTCGGCAGACCTACGAGAACCTGATCGGGCAGCGCGAGTTCACGGTCAGCATACCGTCGGCGGACTACGTGAAGGAGGTCGACTACTTCGGTATCGTCTCGGGCCGGGATGCGGACAAGTTCGCCGCCACCGGGCTCACGCCGGTGAAGGGTGATCTGGTGAACGCACCCTACGTCGGAGAGTTTCCGGTCGTCCTCGAGTGCCGGCTCCTCCAGACGGTCGAGATCGGGGTGCATACCCAGTTCATCGGGGAGATACTCGATGTCAGGGTGGATGAGAGCGTAATCGGGCGGGACGGCAAACCTGATATCGAAGAGATCCGGCCGTTCGCCTACGATTCAATTCGGCGGGAGTACTATGGGCTCTCCGGGGTGATTGCAGAGGCATTCACGGTGGGGAGAGAGATCAAGAGGTGAGCCGGGGATCCGATCCCCCCATCACCGGACCCGGGTCCCCGGCCCGACCGGGCGGAGGGGGACGAGGAGGGAGGCCTCGTCACCGGCCGCAAGGATCATCCCATCGCTCTCGACGCCGAAGATCCTGGCCGGGGTGAGGTTTGCCACGAGCGCCACATCCTTCCCCTCCAGTTCGTCGGGCGTGTAGAACTCCGCAATACCGCTGACCACCTGGCGCTTCTCACCCCCGAGATCGACGATGAGCCTGTAGAGTTTCTCTGAACCCTTGATCGGTTCAGCCGAGACGACCCTGGCTATCCTGATATCGAGACGTGCAAACTCCTCGATGGAGACGGTGCTCTCCTTCTTCTGTGCAGCCTTCTCTGCCTCCTCGATCCGCACATTCAGGGTCGCCTCAAGTTTCTTGACCTGATCGCTCTCGATCTTGGTAAAGAGTGGGGCAGGTTTTGCGAGTGGCCGTGCTCCTATCGGCGCTCCGGCTTCCGATACCGGGTGGTCCGCGACGTCGTCGTCGTAGCCGAGCATCGTCCAAGCCCGTTGCATCGACTCAGGCATCACGGGCTGGAAGATGAGGAGGAGCGCTTTTACGATCTGCAGGCAGTCGGCGATGACGTGCCCTGCACGAGCACGGTCCTCCTTGATCAGCTTCCACGGGGCGTTCCTCTGAATGTAGGCGTTCCCAAACGATGCAAGTTTCATCATCGAGTCGACGGCGTTCTTGAAGTCATAATCTCGCATCTCCTCGTCGACCACGGCAAGCGTTCGCTCAATCTCCTCGATGACAGCCGGACTGACAGGGAGATCGGGCACGCCCGAGAACTCTTTCTCGGCGAAGTACATCGTCCGGTAGATGAAGTTACCCAGCGTGCCGACGATCTCGTTGTTCACCCGGTCGGCGTAGACCTTCCATGAGAAGTCGAGCTCCTTTGTGTGGTTTGTATAGGAAAGAAGGTAGTAGCGGAGGTAATCGGCCGGGAGCCCTACGTCCAGGTAGTCGTCGTTTGTCCAGACGACGTAGCCACGGGACTTCGAGAATTTCTTCCCCTCGACGGTGACCATACCGCTTGCGACCACGGCATGGGGGAGGCCGTAGCCTGCCGCCTTGAGGAGCGCTGGCCAGAATATGCAGTGATGGTAGATGATATCCCCGCCGATGAAGTGGGTGACCCCCGTCTCGTCACCGCACCAGTAATCCTTCCAGTCCGCTCCGGCGGCCTCTGCCCACTCCTTCGTGAACGATATGTAGCCGATGGGTGCATCGACCCAGACGTATACGACCAGGTCGTCGCTCCCCGGGAAGGGGACGCCCCAGTCCATCGTCCGGGAGATGCACCAGTCGCGCAGGAGTTCCTTCACCCACCCGAGGGCGTAGTTCCGGGCGGTCGCGGTGCCCTTGAGGGCGGGGAGGTACTCGAGGAGGAACTCCTGGAACGCAGAGAGCCTGAAGAAGTAGTGCTCCTGTTCCCGGCTCTCGGCCTTGCCTCCGCAGACTTTGCAGATCGCGTCCCTGATCTCGCCGGGTTCAAGGTGTTGTCCGCATCCCTGGTCGCACTCGTCCCCCCGGGCGATGGCGCCGCAGTAGGGGCAGATCCCCTCCACGTATCGATCGGGGAGGAACCGCTCGCATTCGGGGCAGTAGCTCTGGCTGGTGGTCTCTGTGTAGATGTAGCCGTTGTCGATCAGCCGCTGCACGATCGAGCGGGTGGTCTCGCGGTTCATGGGATCGTCGGTCATGCCAAATCGATCGAACACGACGCCCATCCGCCGGAACGTCTCGTAGAAGTGTTGGTGATAGCGCTCTGAGAGTTTTCTGGGGTTTACTCCCTCTCGTTCGGCGCTGATCACGATCGGGGTTCCATGGTTGTCGGAACCGCATATGAAGACGACTTCTTCGCTGGATCGGCGCATATACCGCACGTAAAAGTCAGCCGGCACGTAGGTCCGCAGGTGCCCGATATGGCAGGGACCGTTCGTGTACGGGAGTCCGCACGTTACCAGCAACGGCTTACCACTCATCCCTATTTAATCTGGTAGTGAGGCTAATAAAGATACCAGCGCATGGCACGACGTATAACGATACCGGTCCGATCTTTCGGCTCCGAGGTCGGGACGCCCGGGGTTCCGGAGCTTGCCGGGTGGTTGAGGGGGCAGCGGGGAGAGGATGTGGACCTCACCGTCTATCGGCTCGCCCGCTCACTCGACGCCCAGAGGGGAGTGACGATACCGGCCGCCGGTGGTATCTTCTATGGTGATCGGTGGCGAGATGCTCTCCTGGGCGTGGTAGGGGGGGTGCTCGTCAGTGAGCCGGGTATTGACCCATCCGCCCTGGTTGCAGATGCACGCTACATCCAGGCGAGGCGGAAGGGTGCCTGGTTCTCACTCCCCGCCCCCCACATGCTCGGGCTTCGGGATACCTACATCGAGGATGCAGAGGAGTTTTCCGAGGTAGTAGCAACCATGTATGGCAGGATCGCGCGGGAGATGCGCGATGTGGGCGCGGCGGGGCACGTTCTGATCGCCGATCGGGCGGATGCGATCGAACTTGAGGTGCTCGCCTCAAGGAAGATCGTCTTCTTCCCAAGAGACCCCGGGAGC
>JAAZOW010000141.1 GCA_012797575.1 Methanomicrobiales archaeon
TCGAGGATCTCGGTGCTCCTCCTGAGGTACTCCTCTTTTGGGACCCCCCGGACGAGCGATGTCAGGTAGACGTTCTCAAGCGCCGTGAGTTCGCCGATGAGGGCGTAGTCCTGGAAGACGTAGCCGAGCCGGTTCAATCGGAAGAGGGTCCGCTGGTGGTCGGAGAGGGTGAGGACATCGACCTCGTCGATCGTGACCCTGCCGGATGTGGGTCGGTCGAGGAGCCCGAGGATATGCAGAAACGTCGATTTACCGCTACCACTCGCCCCCATGATCCCGACGAACTCGCCCCTGCCGACCTCAAGCGAGACGCCTGCAAGGGCGTGGACCTCCACCCTGCCCATCGTGTAGACCCGGGTGAGGTTCTCTGCGGTGATCATGGATTCATCCCCTGATCGCGGAGAGGATATCCTCCCGTGCGATCTGCCATGCGGGGATGTAGCCCGCCACCACCGAGACCGCAAAGAGGCTTGCTATGCTCCTGAGGACGGTCGGCGTCTCCACAACCGGGAAGACCGGGCCACCCGGGAAGGCAAGGGGGTGGGCGGTCAGGTAGATCGTGACGCCTGCGGTGAGCGCTATCCCGGCCAGCGCACCGACGGCAGTGATGAAGAGGACTTGGAGGAGGTAGGAGTTGATGATGATCTGCTGATTGATGCCGATCGCCTTCAAGATCCCGATCTGGCGCCGCCGGTTCACGGTGTTGATGAATATGACGATGAAGATCACCACGATAGCGATGACCAGACTGACGAATGTGGATATGGTGTTGATGATGTTGAAGCTCTGGACCGCCTGATCGATGAATCCCCCGGCCTTCTCCTGGAACGTCTGGATCTTCTCCTGGATACCGTAGGATAAAAGCTCCCTCTTGTAGTCTTCCTCCCCGCCGCCGGCCGTGGTCTTCACGAGGATCACAGACGCCTGGTCATGAAGCCCGATCACACCGCTCATCTCGCGACGTGTGACGAAAGCCGCTGCATCGATGGTGAAAGACTGGGTCTTGTAAATCCCCTTGACGCGGTAGGTCCGCACCTCGCCGTTCGGGTAGACCACCTCCACCGAGTCGCCGACGAAGACCCCCTGGAGTGAGGGGAGGCCGTCGGCCCCTTCTCCTTCCTGCCCGGCGAGGGTCGCGCCCATGATGATCGCGCTGGTATCCCCGTTCGAGAGGAAATCGCCTTCGATCATGTTATCGGCTATCTTCGTCGTCGCCCGTTCGTCCTCCGGCGTTATGCCGTAGAGTGTGCTTGCGGCGTTGCGACCCCGGTAGAAGTAGGTCACGCCGACTGTGATCCGGGGGGACGTGCCGACTATTCCCGGGATCTGCTCGATCTTTCTCTGAAGCCCGGTCACATCATCGATGTACTGGCTCCCCTCCCGGGGCTCGATGATCAGGTTCCCGATATCGAAGTCGATCGACTGGGCATCAAAGGTCTCAACGACCCCGGAGAGGATCGAGGGGAGGAAGATCAGGTTCACAAAGACGAGAGCGATGATCATGGTGGTGAGAGCGAACGTTCCTTTGCTCCCCCGCCGGATAGATCTCCACGCCAGGAACGCAGAGGCCCTGAGACCCGTGAGCATGGGGCGTCACTCCTCCCTCTCTTGTCTCCGGTACCAAAAGATCGCGACCGCGACGGCGACGATGACGACCACCACCACGATGGCGAAGGTGGGTATGGTGTCTGCCTCTGCAACGACCATCCTCAGGGGCTGCCGGGCGGTGTGGGTCCCATAATCATCGGAATACCGGATGGTGAGGGCATAGGGATAATCACCCTCTCGCTCGGTCTGCAGGGAGAATACCGCCGGACCGTCATTCCCGGGCTCTATGGTCCCGAGGAAGGCCTCTTTTGTCCCGGAGAGATTGAGATCGTCGATGGTCGCCCGGACGGATCTCGCGTCTGCCGTCCCGGTATTCTCGATCCGGATCGTCAGATCCACCCGATCTCCAGCGCTGACCAGGGATGGCTCTGTCCTGACGGAGGCAACCCCCATATCAGCACGGCCAACGATGGGGACCCCGATCGTCGATACTTGCTGAAATGGCGTGAGGTCGGCGCTCAGATAGTCGATGACGACGAAGATCGGTTCAAGCCCGAGCGGTGCGTTGACATCGGTCTCGAATGGTATCGAGTAGGTCAATTCCTCTCCGGGATCGAGTTTTGGAACGTAGTAGTTCTCCGATGCCTTCGGAGCGATCGCCTGGGGACTTGCGTTGATGTGGACCGAGATATCGTTTGCACCCGCTTCCCCCTCGTTGAGGAGCGTGAGGGTGATAGTGAAGGGGTCGCCCGGGTCGACTGCTGCCGGGACGGTCCTTTCCACCCGGAGAGCGGGCCTCTTGATCAGGGCGTAGGCGGAGTTGACGTTCACCGGTACAGGATACCTCATGCCGGCTGCGCCCCGCACCCTGACCCAGACCTCAGGGAAGTAGATCCCCTCCTCGCCGGGGGCACGGATCCGGAAGGTGAGCGGGATCGACTGGCCCGGGCCGATCTCACCGATATCCTGATAGCTCCCGGATAGGACCACGACGTCCTTGCTGCTTATGAGCACGCTCTCGATGTAGGCGCTCCCGGGCACCTCCTGGGTGACGTTCACCCCCTCGGAGTCCACCTGGATGTTGAGCGCTGACCCCGTGGCTACGGGCGCCGCATTCGTGAGCACCACCGTGATCGTCCCCTCATCTCCGGGCATCAGGACGGCCGGGGTGACGGTGGAGTCGGAGACCGAGACGGTCGCGGCAGCTGGTGCCGGGATGAGCACCAGCACCATGAGGAGCATGCTGGCTGCGTATTCGATCGTGCGCTTCTTCGGGCTCTGGCGGGGAGCACCTCCGGGGCTTCTGACCATGCAGTTCTTCTCCAGGGTGGAGTTCCCTGGAAACCCGGGACCATATATAATAGTTGTGTGCGCCTGCTCGGTACCGAACCTGATGGTTGTTGGTGCGGATAGGAGATGCGCGGTCAAAATATTTTTATAGCTTTTAGAATATAATATATTTGGGATACCGGGGAGCCAGTGTGGATCGGATCAATGCTGAATGGGCACCAGAGAACACCTCCGTTCACGCTCTATACCTCTATACGTCGTCATAACACGGGTACACCTGTGCTGCTTATCACGCTGCCTCCCCGCCCACACTCACTCTCCTCTCATTTTTCCGCCCGGGGCAGAGATGAGCCAGAAGGCTTCCTGTAGCGTGAAATTGCGCTTCATGGGAAGAAGAAGGGGTTATCTCCAGACTAGTCCAGGGCTGCGATGCCACCGTAGTTGATGGCGTTTACGAACAGGTCGAGATCCTGTTTGGAACCGTCCTCGACATTGATGTAGACCACGAACCGCTCATTCACGCCAACCCAGGTGCCGTGGGTTGCAGGTTTGGTGAAGTACTCCCAGGAGGGGTGACCGCTGACCCTGCCCTGCCTGTAGTAGCCCTCACTGGTCTCAAACGATATGAATGAGTTCCATGACTGCCAGTGGCCCACGTCATGGTACGCGGAGTCCTGGATGTCGATCAACACTGTGGCATCGCCTTTGGCGTAGTCATGGGATGCCATGGTCCATTGATCATCGTTGACCGTCCAGGAGGTTCCGGACGGCCCCTCTGCAGTCCAGCCCGCGGGCGCATCAGGCAGGAACGTCATCAAGGTCCCAAACGAAACCCGCGTTGGCACTCCCCTTCGCGGCCCCTGAGACAGCGGTCGTATCCGATGAGTCAGATGTGCAGCCTGTTGCCATACAAAGACAGATCCCGAGCACCACGAGGAGGACCGGGAGCATCAGTTCTGGTAGGGGATTTTTCATATACGTACCCTCAAAGTGCTTTGAATGACAAAGGAGCATTTATTTCCTGTTATTTTTCAATACAGTCAGATAATATCGGCGTATATGCGTTTTCGGGGATTTCTTGCTGCAGCATCCAGATGCCGATTGCTGCACCCCCCGCCTTTGGCGCCGGCAGTGCGTCGCAGCCGGGCGGCCTCCACGAAGAACTTGCGCTTGTAAAAAAGTATACCGGGTCCCCCGGCATCACCACCCCTGAATGCTCTACCGTCTACGCCTTCCGCTCCCTGGATTTGGGCCGGAGTTCATCCGATCCGCACTTGCGGCATCGGGTTGCACGCGGCGCGTTCCGCGCGTTGCATCTCATACAGATCTTAACATTGAGCAGACGTGCCTCAGCTTCAGGAAATCTTGCCATATCAGAAACACCACTTGTCAGATAGGTACTATTTGCTCCTCGTAATATTAACGGTTATGCTGGGAGGTGCCCTCCCGCTCGATCCATGCGCGGAACGCCTCAAGCGCCCGCGCCCGATGTGATATCCGGCTCTTCTCGGCAAGCGTCATCTCGGCAAGCGTCCTTCCGCCGCAGGCAAAGATCGGGTCGTAGCCGAACCCCTCACCCCCCCGGGGGGTGACGATCACCCCGGGCAGGACCCCACGGAAGACCCGGATGCCATCCTCCCGGGCGAACGCGATCGCCGTCTCAAAGTGCGCGCCCCGATCCGCCACACCCTCCATGAGTTTCAGGATCCCCGCATTCCCGATGGTGTCGTGGACATAGGCAGCGCACGAACCCGGAAATCCGTTGAGGGCGTCTATGAAGAAACCGGTGTCGTCGACGATCAGCGGGCGCGAGAGCACCTCGTAGGCATACGCCGCCTTTCCTCGGGCGATCTCCCCGACATCGCTGTGGTGGAGCTCCGGGCACTCGAGCGCGACATGCTCGACCTCAAGCAGCCCGGCGAAGTACGCAGCCACCTCACGCGCCTTGTCGGCGTTGCTTGTCACCACCGTAAGCCTCAGAGGTACCGCCCCCGCAGCTCCACCTCATGCTCACGGGAGAGGACCTCCCCCGCCCCGGGAAACGCGCCTGCATACCCCTCGATGAAGGCAGCCTTCAGGTCTGCAGAGTTCTCGGTGGTGCTCTCAAGCGTCTGGAAGAGGACGTGGAGATCGACCCCCCGCGCCTCCACCTCCGGAGACGTGGACGCGAGCCCGAAGTCGATCAAGACACACTGATCGCCACGGATGATCATGTTGCTCGTCGTCAGGTCACCGTGGGCGATCCCTGCCGCATGCAGCTTCCCGACCGCGTCACCTGCAAGGGCGACATTCTCCGGCGTCGTGGCATACTTCAGCACCTCACCTGCGACCCGTTCCATGACGATCGTATCCGTCGTTATATCCCGGATCACCGGGGTCGGGACACCCGCCCGCCGGGCTGCTGCGATCAGACGGGCCTCAGCGCGGGTCCGCTCCGTGATGAGGCGTCGGTCCAGACGCGGATTTCTGTACCGCTTACTCTCCCGACGCTTGACCACATCCGCCTCCCGGATCTCCACGACGGCCTCCGCCCCACGGGCGATGCCCCCCTCGTGCGGTTCTGCGGCGAAGATCTCACCGGGCTCGGCCCGCCAGACGATATCCACCTCGTCCGGCCGGTACCCCGGCCGGACCCGCGACTCCTCCAGAGAGAGCGTGACGCCATACTCCAGCATGACCTTCCCGGTGTAGGCGATCATGGCACCATTGTCACCGAGGAACTTCCGGTCCGGGACGGCGAACGCCGCACCCCGATCCTCGCACATCAGACCGAGCATCTCCTGCAGGCGCGCATTCGCGCCGACGCCGCCGACGAGCAGCACCTCACCCTTATCGGCATGTGCAAGCGCCCGCTCGGTCACCTCGACACACATCGCAAACGCGGTCTCCTGCAGGCCATTGCAGACATCCTCGAGTGCGGCGGTGCTGTCCTGAGCAGCACTGACGAGTCCGGAGAAGGCAAGATCCATCCCCTTCACCGTGTAGGGAAGCTCGATATACTCCCCCCGCCGGGCAAGCCTCTCGACGGCCGGGCCGCCCGGGTACGGGAGGCCATGACTCCGCGCGAACTTATCAATCGCGTTCCCAAGCCCGATATCCAGCGTCTCTCCGAAGATCCGGTAGCGGCCACCCAGGTAGCCGAGCACCTGCGTATTCGCGCCACTCGCGTAGAGGACGATCGGGTCAGAAAAACCGGTTGCCCATCTCCCGATCTCGATATGCGCCACACAGTGGTTGACGCCGATGAGCGGCACTCCGAGCGCGATCGAGAGGGCTCGTGCGGCGGTCGCCACCGTCCTCAGGGATGGACCGAGACCGGGCCCCTGGGAGAAGGCAACGGCACGGACCCGTTCCGGTTCCGTGAGCACTCGAGATACGATCTCCTTCATCATCGACGCGTGGTGCTGCGCGGCCTCCCGTGGGTGGATACCCCCCGCCGGCGGGGCGTAGGGCGCCGAGTGGAGGGCGACCAGGCCCTCTCCGAAGAGGGCGGCGCTGAGGTTCCACGCAGTCCCCTCGAGCCCCAGCACCAAACCATCCTCTGGTAGTATCTCCGACATAAAACAGGTATCGTTCCGTTATGGAAAGATCAGCCGTAGTCAGTACTAGCCTGCAGGCGATACGCGGCCGTGACCCGTATCCCGGTACCGGTGAGATCCTATTTCTGGAACTCGGTGTACCCACACTTGCCGCAGGCCAACCGGTCCTTGTGCGCGGCCATCAGCACGCCGGGTCCGCATCGGGGGCAGTGCCGATTCTGCAGTAGTGCCTTGTCGCCCTTGACCTCGTAGCGTTCGTGTCTCTTGGCTGCCATTGTCCCTTTACTCCTCACTCTCAACCTTCGGTTCACCGCGCTTCAGCAGGTAGTCCCGTTCGGTCGACCTCTTGCTCTCCTCATCATCGTATATCCGGGCGTGTCCGGAGACTTCCATCTTCCCGAATCGGGTCTTGAGTGAGTCCAGCACAAGAAGGCTCTCGCTCTTATTCAACATCGCAGCGAGCTTCTCCTGAATGCTCTTTCGCGAGGGTGTCGGGCCGTCAAAGGTGAGGATGAACGCAAGCTCCCTCCGGCTCAACACCTCGTTCCTCACGTCACGGGTGATCTCAAACTCCATCAATATCCCTGAAATGTTGTTGACAGATTTATTTAAATTCTGGGGTTCTCGGGGCGAAGTGGGAAGTCCCCGGCCTAAAGACCGGGGATGGATCTCTGTCACATTCTCTGATCAGAAATGTGCGCAGATTGTGAAGGCACCATTTCACGGTAATCCTTCAATCATCCTTGCCTGCGTTTGTCCCCCTCCTCACCCGTCCGTCCATCAACCTCACGATCACCCCTCAGCCACCCCATCAACAACCCCGCCGGCCCCGGCGCTCACCGTCGAGAGCCGCCGCTCCTCACCGGCCTTCTCCGCCCGAGAGCCGCTCCAGCGCCCGGATCCGGGCCTCAAACGCTTCGTCCTGCGCCTCCATCCGCGCGAGCGTCTTACAAATCCACTTCACATCCCGGTTCGTCTCGTAAGACCGAGTTCCCGGGTGGTCTTCTCGCCGGTCATCCTGGTAACCCCCTTGAGGGATGATAGGGCGCCAAAACGAAAAAACCTGACCGTAATGGCTACACAGTGATCCGGTATGGCCTCTACGGCTGGTTCACCCTGGAATTTCTCACCGCTCAATGTCTGCAGGCATCAGTCTCCCGCCGGGTGTTCTCTCAAAATCGCTGTCAAACGACACAAGCGCGAGGTTGTACTCAGCCGCTGCGGTATACTGATATGCGTCATCAAAA
>JAAZOW010000012.1 GCA_012797575.1 Methanomicrobiales archaeon
GCACCGGCCCCCGAGGGTGCGGTTGCTGCAACTGAGGTTTACCATGCAGGGATCGAATGGAACCCACGAAACATCGAGAGAGCGCCGGGCGCTCTGCGGGATATGCTCTGCGGGGTGCGGGGTGTTCGTCACCTACGATGGTAGGGGGAAGATCGCCTCCGTCCGCCCAGACGAGGACGCCGAGATCGGTGTTCTCTGCAGGCTCGGGGAGGCCTCGCCTGAGATCGTCTACTCAAGAGATCGGGTGCTCTACCCGCTCCGGCGTGTGGGGCCGAAAGGCACCCATGAGTTTGAGCAGATCACCTGGGATGAGGCGTACGAGGTGATCGTCTCGAATCTGGTCCGGATCAAGGAAGAATCCGGGCCGGAGGCGACCGCCATCTACACCGGATCGGGGAGCTTTGAGCTCTCGTTCTGCGACATCTTTCAGCCAAAGGATGTTGCTATATCGTCTGCATCGAGCGTCCTCTTT
Source organism: Methanomicrobiales archaeon (assembly GCA_012797575.1). Classification (GTDB taxonomy): domain Archaea; phylum Halobacteriota; class Methanomicrobia; order Methanomicrobiales; family Methanoculleaceae; genus Methanoculleus. The sequence goes on from JAAZOW010000012.1 coordinate 473, forward strand.
CCCTTCGGCTCCCCGAACACCATGGGCGTCGGGGCGCTCTGTTACGTCTCCTTCGCGATGATCGCGCCGCACGTGACCATGGGCGAGATGTACTTCAATATGTTCTCCGACTACAGGTACAGCGACCTCATCCTCGTCTGGGGGACGAATCCGGCCACCGATTGCCCACCTCGCACGCTCCAGACTCTCATCGAGGCGCGCCAGCGGGGTGCGGATATCGTCGTCATCGACCCTCGCCGCACCAGGACGGTAGGGCTTACGGATGCTGAGTGGGTGCCCATCCGCCCGGGAACCGATGGGGCGCTGGCGCTCGGTCTTGCGAGTGTCATCATCGCAGAAGAGCTCTACGATGCTGACTTCGTCGCGAACTGGTGCCACGGCTTTGAAGAGTTCGCGATCTACGTCCAGCACTACCGGCCGGAGGTGGTGGAGCAGATCACCGGCATCCCTGCGGATAGGGTTGTATCGCTTGCCCGGCGCATCGCCCGCGCCCGGGGTGCATCGTTTGCCATGTACACAGGGATCGAGTACAGCGACTCCGGCGTTCAGGCCATCCGGGCAGTCTTCACCCTCTGGGGAATATCGGGGAACCTGGATGTCCCCGGCGGTCGGTGTTTTGGGATGAAAGGGAGTGCTTTTCCCATCAACCGCTCCGACTACATCAAAAACCCGGATCTGAAACGGGCGATCGGGACCGACCGGTTCCCGGTCTACACCCACTATCGGCAGGAGGGTCACGCGATTGCTCTGCCTGACTCGGTCCTTCTCGGGAGGCCTTACCGGATCCGCGCTCTGATCCTCCAGGCAGCCCACATTCTGACATCCTGGCCACAGACGCCCATATGGCGGGAGACCCTCGCGAACCTGGACTTTCTGGTCTGCGTGGACCGGCACCTGACGGCCGATGCGGCCTACGCCGATATCGTCCTTCCGGCGACGACCCTCTATGAACGGAAGTCCTACATGACCTACGGCCCGATCTTCAGGCTCAGGGAGCGGGTGATCGAGCCCCTCGGCGAGGCCCGTGACGACGTCACGATTATGGCCGAGCTCGCCCGCCGTCTCGGGTACGGTCACCTCTACCCGCAGTCCGAGGAGGAGGCCCTCCGCCATGTCCTGAAAGGATCAGGGTTTTCGCTCGAGGATGTCAGGGAGGCCGGTGGAACCGTCCGATCCTCTACGGCGATGATGGAGTATCGGAAGTGGGAGAAGGGTCTCCTCCGGCCTGATGGCCGGCCCGGGTTTGATACGCCGACGGGGAAGTTTGAGATCTGGTCGACGATCCTCGAGGAGTACGGCTACGACCCCCTCCCGATCTATACTGAGCCTTCTGAGAGCCCCGTATCGCAGCCTGAACGTTCAGAAGAGTTCCCGCTGATCTTCAACTCCGGAGCCCGGGTGACGACTGATTTCCACGCCCAGCACCACAGCATCGCGTCATTCCTCGCAGAGAGGCCGGAGCCGACGGTCACCGTAAACTCCCATGATGCCACGGAGCGCGGTATCCGGGACGGCGACCGGGTCTTGGTCAGGACGGCACGGGGCGAGATCCCTCTGCGCGCAATCGTCACCGATGATATCGTCCAGGGCGCCATCGAGGCGAATATGGGGGGCGGGTGTTACCAGGCGCCGGAGGCCTGGCGGGAGGGGAACGTGAACGAGTTGACTGACCTCTCCCGGTATGATCCCATATCCGGGTTTCCCGTCTACAAAGCCCTCCTCTGCGATGTGGTGAGGGCTGAGGATGGTGGCGGGAAGGTCGCCATCGGGACCGGCGAGATCGATGCCGTCGATGTGGTCGGGGCGGCGGAGGTTCACCGGATATACCTGGATCACAACGCCACCACCCCCCTCGACCCTGCGGTCCGGCAGGCTATGGTCGCGGTCCTGGAATCGAGTCCGGGCAACCCCTCAAGCATCTACCGGGAGGGAAAGGATGCGAAGTTTGCTATCGAGTCCGCCCGGAGGAGCCTCGCCCGTCTCCTCAACTGCACGGCCCGGCGGATCATATTCACCGGTTCCTGCACCGAAGCGAACAACATGGTGATCAAAGGCCTCGCCTCTGCACACCGGGGCGGTTCGAGGCGGGAGATCATCACCACACCAACCGAGCATTCTGCAGTCATCGAACCCTGCCGGTGGCTCGAGCGGTTCGGGTTCCGCGTCACTTTCCTGCCGGTCGACAGGACTGGTCAGGTCGACCCGGCCGATCTCTCGGCGCTGATCGGGCCTGAGACTCTCTTCGTCTCTGTCATGATGGCGAACAACGAGACCGGGACGATCCAGCCCGTCCGAGAGCTGGCGGAGATCGCCCACGAGCACGGTGCGCTCTTCCACACCGACGCGACCCAGGCGATCGGCAAGATGCCGGTGGATACAGGTGATCTTGATGTGGATCTCCTGACCCTTTCAGGGCACAAGATCTACGGTCCGAAGGGCGTCGGAGCGCTGTACATGAAGAAGGGGGTGAGTATGGATCCGCTCATCCGTGGTGGCGAGCAGGAGGGGCGGTATCGGGCCGGGACGGAGAATACTATCGGGATCGTGGGGCTCGGGCGGGCAGCGGAGATCGCGGAGCAACACCTCGCCCGCATGGATGATATCCGGCGGCTGCGGGATCGATTGGAGGCGGGGATTCGGGATCTGGTTCCCGGGGCCAGGTTAAACGGTCACCCGACCAGACGCCTCGCGAATACAGTCAATATGGTGCTCCCGGGTTATCGCGGAGAGTCAGTGGTCCTCGCCTTCGACCGGAGAGGCATCTGTATATCTTCCGGCTCCGCCTGCCACTCCGGCTCCCCGGAGCCATCCCACGTCCTCCTCGCGATGGGGCTCTCCGAGGAGGATGCACACTGCTCGATCCGGGTGACGCTTGGTGCATACACGACGGAGGAAGAGATTGAGCGGACGATCGAGGTGCTCCGGGATACCCTGCACGGGCCGAAGGAGATTGTGCAGTTTGTGACCTGTAGGTGATCGGGGTAGTGTATCATGTCTCTTAATCCTCTAAGAGCAC
>JAAZOW010000059.1 GCA_012797575.1 Methanomicrobiales archaeon
GAGAGATGTCTTCAATCCCGCAGGGGTACGTGTGCTAATGTCTCAAACGGTCACGTAAATCCTCGGATCGCCTCGACCGGGTTCATCCGGGTCGCTTTTCTAGCAGGGTAGATCCCGGCCACGAGAGAGAATACGACCGCGATCCCGAGCCCGGCAAGGAGCAGGCCTGGAGAAAGCCGCGCGATCTCGCTCCCGAAGATGCTGGAGAATTCTGGGCCGAGTTGGGCGATGATAAACGGCCTGCCGGCTACGTTCATCACCGATGTGAAGAGGGCACCAAAGACTCCGCCCAGAGCCCCCCCGATGACCCCGATCAGCAGGCACTCGTAGAGCACAAGCCGGATCACATCATTCTCTGACGCCCCGATGGCCATCGTGATCCCGATCTCCCTCGTCCGCTCATACACCGAGGTCGTCATGGTGGTGGTGATCATCATCCCCCCCACCACCAGTGCAAAGGCGGCAAAGATCATAAAGACGATCATAACAGCGTCCATGAACTGGTTGACCGCCCGGATCTGCTCAAACGCACCCGACGCCTCAAGCCCCTGGCTGGTGATACGGTCCACAACAGAAAAGACCCGGTCGGGGTCATCAACCCTGACAAAGACCGTATCGTAGCCCTGCCCACTCCCCCGGATCGCTGCTGCACTCTCCATATCGATGAGCATCATCCGGTCAAACTTATCATCCCGACCGCCCAGAGTTCCCACGATCGCAAGCGAGACCTCTTTATCGCTGGGCATCCCCTGCTCATCATACTCCCGCACCATGGCGATGAACGGATCGCCCATCCGGATCCCCTCGTTTCTCTGAAGCATCGTCCCGAGATCAGCGCCCACAACCACCTCATTCGCCCTGGGAGAGAAAACCCCCCCGCTGGTGTATTTGAGGCGGAGCACCTCATCGATCTCATCAGCTCTCACCGCCAAGATCTGGAGAAACGTCTGTTTCTTTGTGGCATACGAATCGGAGAAGACGGGAGCTGCAGCGGTCACATGGGGAATAGAGCGGAGGTGATCCACGCGCGCTTGGGTGATGAGCTGAGTCACCTCCTGGTCGGTCTGTGGATGGACCTCGATGAGGGTGAGGTCTGACTGTGTCTTGACCGTCTCGATAGCCTGGTACCGGATCCCCTCGCCGAGCGCGACGACCCCGATGATCGCCGCCACTCCGATCGCGATCCCGATGACCGTGAGCACCACGCGAAGACGCTTGCTGCGGAGCTGGCGTGCAGATAACCTCAGGAACTCAACCTCCCTGCCGATCATGCCACCACCCTCCCATCCCGGAGCTCGATGGTCCGATCACAGTAGGAGGCCATTTCCCGTTCATGGGTCACGACGAGGAAGGTGACCTGCTGATCCTGGTTGATCGTGCGCATCAACCTGTAGATCTCGGCACTGGTCTTTGAATCGAGGTTACCTGTCGGCTCATCGGCGAGGACGATATGGGGATCCCCTACGAGGGCCCGTGCAATCGCCACCCTCTGCTGCTCCCCGCCTGAGAGCTCGTGGGGGAGGTGATCGGCCCGGTCTGCAAGGCCAACAAGTTTCAGCAGACGTTGCGCCTGTTGGTTTCGTTCCTCCCAGGGGGTGTAGTTAAAGAGCAGGGGGTAGGCGACGTTCTCGATCGCGGTGATAGTCGGGATCAGGTTGAACTGCTGGAAGACAAACCCCACCTCGGTTCTCCGGAGATGGATCAGCCTTTTTCGGTCCGCATAGTCGACTTCATCATCATCAAAGTACACAGAACCCCTGGTAGGGGCATCAAGCCCCCCCAGGATGTTCATGAGGGTGCTCTTCCCGCTCCCGCTCCTCCCGATGAGAGCCACAAACTCTCCAGGAGCGATCGTGATCGAGACATCGCGGAGTGCAGTGACTCCGTTTCCAAACTGCCTGGTCAAGGACTCGGTTCGAATACTCGCTGTCATAGCTCAATCTCCTGCGACCTGGACCGCCAGGATCGTGTTTGCAAGTTGGAGGTAGTCGCCCTGATCGCGGACGACGACCTTGTTATTCTCCCGCCTGAGGTAGGGCTTGATCTCCCGTGTCTCAAACCCTATCTGGGTCTGAGAGTCGAGGACGAAGGCGTCGAACCATTCCTTGCCGCGGTAGTTCGGAAAGAGCAGAGAGAAGATGGTGCGCATCAGAAGAGGGGTCTGCTCTTCATCGACCCGGTTGACACGGAGACTGTTGATCTCGAAGTCGCGATCCCGCGAATACCCTCCCGACGGGGCAATCAGGAAGAGCTCCGCCCCCTCGATCTCATCGGTGGGGAGCGTTCCTTCAAAGATCATCTCACTGGAGGCCATCTCCGGGGATACCCCAAAGCTCGAGAAGAGGATGTCACACCCTTCCTTGACCCAGATCAGCCGCCAGGGCTCCGCGACATCCTCGTAAATCACCAGGAGTGCCATACCAAAGATTGCCACCGAACTCTCAGGTGGTCCTGACTGGGTGAGCGTGACGGTAAAGTCGTTCTCGCCCGGGTGCAGGGGCGGGAGAAGGTATGCATCGGTGCCTGAGTAGAAGTCATAGGTTCCTACCACACCCTTGCTGTCCACGTAGCGGGCAACACTCTCCAGATCGGATGAAAGATCCCGTGAGTCGGAGAGGTTGTAGAGGGGATAGAATGGTTTTTGGTTGAAGTTACTCCAGGCCCAGTAGAGGTACAGCCGCTGGAACCGAACCTCGGCACCGGGAGGGAGGTCAAGGGAAAATGAGGTAACATAAGTCTCATCACTCCCAACGCCACCACGATAGGCGCTATCCCCGGTCGTGTAGAGGTACTGCAGGCGCCCCTCATCATAATACACATCCGCCAGGGGACGGTCTCCTGCATAGGTGGCACCTGCTGTGGTGATGAGCCCCATACAGAGAAGGGTAAGGAGGAGAAGCCACCGGTTAGGAGAAGACATACGTGCCCTCTGCGACGTTGTTACTGCGGTCAGAGTCTTTCAATAACCCGCCTTCATCAACCACAGCCTTCACGGTATGGGAGCCCGGTGAAGCGTAGACCGGCAGCTCTGACCTCTCAGACCCCCCGACCTTCAGACCGTCCGGATACTCCTTGTTCATAACCCTTTCTCCGTCCAGATATACGGAGAGCGTGAAGGAAGGAGCATCACTCCCCCCCAGATTGGTCACCGTGACCGGGAGGAGATAGACCTGTGAGGCATCCTGCGCAGTCGCCGGTAGGACTAGGGCAACCGGGGGGAGCAGGGAGAGTATGATCATCGTGCCGAGGAGGAGTGAAAATATCTTTCGGTAGCGCCCGGGTGGCCTTCTGGCGAACAGGAGAAGCGCCAGTGACAGTGCTGCCCCGATGGCGAGAACCTGAAGGGTTGCACTACCCTGCTGGACCGCATCGCCCGGCCGGTAGGGATCTTCGATCGAGACTGTGAGATCCGGAACGGTTCCTACCGTGACCAACTTCTCTTTTTTGTTATTTGACGGGTTCACATCTCCGGGGATATCGACCTCCCCCTGGACGGTATAACTCCCTTTTGTGGGGTTCCAGGGGATCGATACCTGCACAATCCCGCTCCTCTCGATCGTGACCTGCCTGGCATCGAGGAGATCGCCATCGATCCTGACCTTCACTTCAGCCGGAGCAGATGGCAACGCCCCAAGGTTTCTGATCGTCAGGATGATCGCCGCATCCTCCCCTGCAAAGGCATCCTTCACCTCGATCGCATCCAACATCAGATCAGGTCCCGTGGCGCTTGCACGAGGTCTCTCCAGGGTGAGCATCGCAAGGACCGGATGGAGATAATGTTCGCCTTCCGGCGGATTTGCTGCGGCTGATATGATGCCATCCCCATCAAGATCACGACCCCTCTGGAATGTGACCACATTATCGCCTTTCTTCAGGAGCGAGAGCACATCGAAGACCTCGATGTCCACATACCGGGATTTGATGGGGTTGTAATATCCGGCATTGAAGGACGTCTCGTCTGCGATATCCTTGACGCCGGAAGGATACCCGGGGTAGTCCACATCCGGCCCCAGGTCGCGGGAGTTGAACAGGACATAACTTGGCTCACCCCGGGTCGATGTCACGAACTTGACGGTGAGGTTGGCTGCCTGGACACTCTGGGTGCCGCTGACAGGGAGAGTGACTGAACACTCATCGAGTGTGGTGCTGTGTAGCCCGGTATCCCATCCCTCTCCGTGGAGATTCACGTTCCCCTCTGCCACCCAGTACTGTGTGGTTATGCCTGGGGCGTCCGGCACTGCGGCGAGGGTCACCACCGAGTAGATACGGCCATCCAGCTTGTTGTCCGGCTCGAATCTGCTGGAGTTGGCGATGATGGTGTTCCTGCCTGCGGTCAGCAGGGTCGTGGTGTCGTAGGCTACCCAGTAGACACCGTAACCGGTGGCGTAGACATTTTCGCTCCTGTCATCGCTTCCGTAGAGCCTGATCCGAGGGAGAGTTCTTCCGTTCACGGTCAGATCCGTCCACCCGGTGTACCGGGGGGTTCCCCCCCAGACACCGACGTAAGTCCGGGCCCATTGCGCTTTCCCGTCAAGGTCAAACGTGAGAGTAGCGGGGGGATCATCAAGCCCGTATACGCCGTAGGTGTGCATCGTTCCAGGGACTTCCCCCTGGGCTGTGATCTCGAAAGAAATCCCATCAAAGTCATATACAGCACTACCGGGCGTCGTGCAGAGCAGGGCCAGAAACAGTGTGATCAGGAACATGGTACGCTTTCTCATGGAATCATCTCTCTCTCATGTTCGGGAGGGGTAACCGCACCTCCCGTGCGGTGATCGGTTCTCGTACCAGCAGGGGAAAGATCATCGTCCCCAAGAGAGCCGGAGGATATCCGACCGCACAGCAACAAAATCGTCTGGTGGTGCGCATGCCGCACTCCCCATGAACATCTCTCCGGTTTTGGTAACGGAAGGCTCGCTCCTCTGCCCCATTGTATCCTGGACCTGGGGTTTTTGTGGAAGGGGGTTTGCCCTCTCCCCTGGCGCGGTGGCTCAGCACGATCCACTGCCCCATGAGCATTTAGGCCTCCCCCCTCCCTAACCCTAGCACCCATACAGGGCTCCCTGGGATGGATTCGTTGTCAACCGAGAGGTAGGCATCAGATGGGCGCAGCCCGTCTGGAACCTCAAAGAGGATCGACCCATCGAGGGACTCTTTTCTGTCGAGTGTCTTCTGCGTGTACACTTCTCCAAACGAGGTTGAGGCGTTTGCCGGGATATGGAGAGGCATGAACTCTCCTCCTTCCCCATGGAGCGTGAACGCCGGGAGCGCGGGTGTCTCGATGGTGTAGTTCACTCCGTCGAAGTTGCCGCGATGGGTTACGCGCATGTGGATGACCATATAGGTCTTTCCTTCCGGTGCCGTTACACTGACAGTCTCGCCGTCGGCCCTGTACCAGAA
>JAAZOW010000324.1 GCA_012797575.1 Methanomicrobiales archaeon
AGATGATCACCGCCGCCCTGACCGCGCGGACGATCCCCGCACCCGCCTCCTCAAGCGTCCGCTCTCCATCCCCGATCGTGTAGACCCCGGGCTTCTCAAGCCTGACCCCCACGCCACCGGCGATGACCGCCATCGGTATCCCGCCGTTGGGCCCGGGGCGCTTCCTCCGATCCCGGAGGAGGGCTCTCCACGCGGGGGCAAACCGGCCCTTCACGGCAAAGTAGGCGAGCAGGATGATCCCGGTGACCCGGGCCGGGATGAAGTTTAAGACGTCGTCTGCGCGTGCCGGGAACCACCCGATCCGGAGCCGCTCGTCCCGGTAGCCGAGCATCGCATCCATGGTGTTGACCGACCGGAAGACCGCCGCCCCCGCAAGGCCGAAGAACCCGAAGTAGAAGAGCGGGGAGATGATGCTGTCCACCAGGTTCTCGGTCATCGATTCATAGGCGGCCGAGAGGACGTGTTCGCGCTCGAGGTGCGCCGTATCCCGACTCACCACCATTCCGACCCGGGCGCGGGCCGCATCGATACCGCCACGCTCAAACGCCTGCACCACAACCGCGGTATGCTCCTCAAGCGATCGCCAGGCCAGGCAGGCCTTGAGGAGGAAGGGCGCGAGGAGGATGTAGAGGTACCCGGGAGCGAAGAACTGGACGATGAGGAAAGGGACGGCAAAAAGTGCCACGGTGGCGGTGCCTCCTACGATCCCGATCGCCCGTTGCATGCCGACCGGGTAGCGGGACGGGATTCCCCACCACCCGATGAACCTGCCGAGGAGCGCAACCGGGTGGTAGCGGGAGTGCGGATCCCCGATCAGCCGATCCACCAACAGCGACGCGGCGACTACGACCGCTGCCGCAACCATGTGAGGATGACTCCGAGGAAGAGTGCCACAAATGCAGCGATATTCAGGAGATCAATCCGGTACACCAGCCACAGCCCGTAGAGCACAGCGGCAATAACGACGGCGAGAGCGGCCAGGATGGAAGGCCGCCACATGGAGGATGCCACCGGGAGGGAAGGGAGCGGGGCGACCGCGATCGGCTCTGATACCGGGGTTCTCCGTTCCCGGACGATGACCCGGAACCCTGCCCTCAGGGCACCGTATCCCGATATGATCTCTATAGAAAAGACCCCGGGGTAAGCGTCATCTCGGATGGGGACAGAAAATTCCTTCTCCCCGAGGACATAGAGGTTCTCGTGGAAAAAGTCGGTGAAGGGCGAGGAGTTCGCTGAGGCGATAGAGATGTGGATCGGAGAGCCGTGGTTGATGATCTGGAGGACAAGATCGCTCCCCGGCGCTGTCTCCACCTCCTCCGGGACCTCGATGGAGTTGATCCCTCGACGGTTGAGATGAATCTCCGGCATCGGCGCGATCGATCTCCTCAGGTCGTCTGCGGGAGGAGGTTCGGGATACCCTCACTGATGGGGTAGTCAACACGGCACGCCTCGCATCGGAGGGTTCCTTCCAGCACCTCTTCACCGGTCTCCTCGGTCACGGTCAGCAGGAGAGTTCCCTTACAGACTGGGCAGCAGAGGATCTCCACAAGGCCCCGCTTCATAGTTCACCACGGAGATCGACGATCTGGGACATCTCGGGGCCTGTCGATATCAGAGTGACGGGCTTACCGATATCCTTCTCAGCCCGCTCGATGAAGTCCTTCGCCTTCCCGGTCAGCCGGTCGTAGTCCGTCACGCCGAAGCAGGCCGGATCGACCCGGTCGATCCCGGTTATCGCTGCCTGGGTGCACCCGTTGATCGTCGCCGAGTAGCGGGCCATCTTCCCGTCCCAAAGACCGATACGGCGCTGACGGCGGGTGACGGTGCCGAACTCCTCGATCCCGAGCTCGTGCGACCGTTCAGGGGTTATCTCGGTCGCGAAGGGGCCCTCACCGACCCGGGTCGGGTAGGCCTTGAAGACGACGATGACATCATCGATACGGGTTGGACCGACGCCGTTATCAGCGGCTATCTGGGAGGCTGACGTATCCTTGCTGGTCACGTAGGGATAGGTTCCGAAGTAGAGCGATATCCCAAAACCCTGGGTTCCCTCGAGGAGCACCACCTCGCCTTCGTCCAGAGCGCGGTTGACATCCCCTGCCACATCGGTGGTGTATTCTACCAACTCCGGGACATCTTTTGCCTGCCGGGAGACCCGGAGCACGCGGTCAGCGTTCGCCGGTCCGCACCCTGTCCCCGTACTCCCGATCTTCTTCCGCAGGTGTTCACTCCCCCGATCCCGGGAGATATGCTCCTCCTCGATAACACCGCACCGCTCATCGACAAAGATCCTGCCCCGGACGCCGAGCAGGTTGACCTCCTGCAGGAAGACCCGGGGATCGACGAGCACACCGCTTCCTATCATGAGATCCGCTTCCGGATAGACAAAACCCGAGGGAACCATCCTGACACCATACTCTTTATCTCCGACACAGACGGTATGCCCGGCATTCGGGCCGACACCGCCCCGGGAGATGATGGATGGTCGATCTTGGTGAGCGATGTGCGCCACGATCTTTCCTTTCCCCTCGTCACCAAAGAATCCGCCGACGATAATAGTACAGGTCATTATTCTATCAAGTAGGATAGAGCGATACATGCTGATAAACATTACAATGTGGTACCGGGAGAGGGATCGTTCTGCTCAAGGGTAGCCGGGTTCTGCCCGCCTGCCCTGTGCCGCATGGTCAAAGCGGGAACAGATGATGGGTGGCGGGCCTGGGCGGCCGTACGGGTGGATTTTGCGGGACGGGCCATCCCCGAGGGATGGGTTTTTCCACCGCAAAGGGGATCGCGCAGAATCGGAGGCGCAGCACTGCCTCTCCACGCAAACGCAGCACACCACCCAGCCGCGTCCCTCCGCCGGCATACATCTGTATTCAACACACCGGGCGGAGAACAAGCACTCCCATATCAACCTTTGCGACCGCAGGAGATCCTCCGGGCTCAGGACCCCTTCACTTCCACTGGAAATTTCATCTTCTGGGCATTCAAGTCCGCTCTATCGAAGTTTCCTCTGAATCAGCAGGTCGGCATGTCACCGGGATCTTGCGGTCAGAGCGCGGTTCCAGGCTCGATTATCTCTTCGGCATCTCCAGGACCAGAGGCACCGCCCGGAGATACACATGGCAGCGCTCCATCGATCAGAACCCCGCACGATCCATATCTCCAGTGGAAATAAAGGGGTTCTCAGCGCGTCATTCCCTCGTCAGACAATGAATTGTTTACAATTTATAAAAAAAGGAACATTTTAGAGAGCATCGATCCCTCATCACGTACCTCCCATGAATCCTTCAACTCCTTGACTCAAGGAAAATTCGTATCCGTGCCAGGGCCTCTTTGAGATCGTCCCTTGAGACCGCGTAAGCGCACCGCACATGCCCGGCACCAGACGGTCCAAGCACACCTCCCGGAACGACCGCCACGTGCTGCTCGCGGAGGAGCGCCTCTGCAAACTCATCATCGGCCATACCGGTGCTCTCAACCGAAGGGAAGGCATAGAACGCACCCCGGGGGAGGTGGCAGGAGAGACCAAGTTTATTCAGTCCGTCGACGAAGAGGTTGCGGCGGAGCCGGTACTCCCTGACCATGGCGTCCTTTTCTTCCTCTCCGGCCCTGAGCGCCTCGTAGGCCGCGACCTGCCCCATCACCGGGGCGCAGAGCGCGACGTACTGGTGGATCTTCAAGGCCGCTGCGGAGATCTCCGGCGGGGCACAGAGGTAACCGATCCGCCACCCGGTCATGGCAAAGGCCTTTGAAAAGCCATTGAGGGTGATCGTCCGCTCATAGAGCTCAGGGATCGATGCCGGCGCGAAGTGGTCGTGATCGTAGGTGAGTTCAGCGTAGACCTCATCGCTGATGAGGAGGAGATCGTGATCGACCAGGAGATCGGCGACGGCGCGCCAATCAGCCTCCTCCATCACCCCGCCAGTGGGGTTGTTCGGGAAGTTTGTTATCAGGACCTTCGTCTGCGGGGTGATACACTCTGCAAGCGCATCGGCGGTCAATCGGAATTCGTCCTCAGCCCGGCAGGGGACCGTCACCGGGATCCCCCCGGCGAGGGAGACACAGGGGGTATAGGAGACGTAACAGGGTTCGGCGACCAGCACCTCATCACCTGGATCCACGACAGCCCGGATGGCGATATCAGCGGCTTCCGAGACGCCGCAGGTCACAATGATCTCTTCATCGGCATCGTAGCGGATGCCGAAACGGTCGTCGAGGTAGCGGCTGATGGCGCCCCGGAGCTGGGGCGTCCCCTTATTCGATGTGTAGGCAGTCGATCCCTGTTCGATGGAGTAGATGGACGCCTCGCAGACGCACCAGGGGGTCGCGAAATCTGGCTCGCCGACGCCCAGGGATATGACGTCTTTCATCGTCTGGGCGATATCAAAGAACTTCCGGATACCTGAAGGGGGAATGGCGTGGGCCCGTGCGGAGACGAAATCTCTCAATATAGATCACCTCAGAACGAGTATGGGAGACGTTCGACCTCACCGCGCTCAGCAAAGGTGATACCGTTCTCCTTGTAGGTCTTCATGATGATGTGCGTCGCCGTCTCCCTGATGCGATCCATGGGCGCGATCTGTTCGGCCACGAAACGGGCGATCTCGTGCATACTCGATCCGGTCACCAAAACCTGAAGATCGTAGGCACCGGTCATCAACCGGAGCGACCGGACCTGCGGGAACCGGGCGATCCGCTCCGCAATCCGGTCGTAGCCGAGGTCCCGTTCAGGCGAGACCTTCAGTTCGATCACCGCGGCGACATTGCTATTGCCGGCCCGCTTCCAGTCGACGATCGCCGCATAACAGCGGATTGTGCCGGTCTCCTCCAGCCTGCTGATCCGGTCCTCTGTATCCTGTTCACTCAGCTCAGCCATCACCGCGAGATCGCTCACCGGTGTGCGGCAGTTCTCCTCCAGCAGCCGGAGGAGGGTAAGGTCTTTTTCATCCATAGTTGTCACCTGAACATAGCTCTTAGTCGGTTGATATCGAGCTCTCTCAGTCTCTGGTCATCGAGGCGGGGATCGCGCGTGATAACCTCCTCGATCTTGCTCGTCGTCGCATCGAACCACATCTCTTTCGTCCGCCCGTAACGGCCGCGAGAGACAACCCGGGTGTTGATGACACCGAGCATGTTGAGTTCTGATATGAGATCCGTGATCCGGCGGTGCGTCAGGACATCGAGATCGATGATCCTGGCGATCTCCCTGTACACCAGCGTGACCTCGCCACTCGTGAAGATCCTCTTTCCCATCCGCTCAAGGATGAGCATCGCGTAGAGGACCACCTTGCTCTGGGTCGGGAGGGTGGAGACACACTCCACCATACTATCGGTCTCGATCTTCTCCTGAGCCATCCTGACGTGCTTCTCATCCACACCTGCGGCGTTCTCGCGATCAGCAAGTTCCCCCGAGACCCGGAGGAGGTCGAGCGCCCTCCTGGCATCACCGTGCTCCTGCGCTGCGAGCGCCGCGCAGAGTGGGATGACCGTCTCACTGAGCGCACCTTCGAGGAACGCCATATCCGCCCTCTGTTGAAGGATATCGCAGAGCTGCGGGGCATTGTAGGGAGGAAAGACGATCTCCTCCTCGGAGAGCGAGGAGAGGACCCGGGGGTCCAGGAAGTCGGTGAACCGGAGGTCGTTTGAGATCCCGATGATACTCACCTTTGCGAATTTGAGGTCAGAGTTGATCCGGGTGAGGTTGTAGAGCGTATCATCACCGCTCTTCTTGACGAGTTTGTCGATCTCATCAAGTATGATGACCATGACCCCGCCGGTGCTCTCGAGCTGATTCTTCAGCTCCGTGTAGACCTGATCCGTCGGCCACCCGGTCATCGGGATGAGGTTCCGGGAGCTGTCGCTCGGGTGCCGGTCGGTGTCATCGAGGGTGTTTGCGATCTGGGCGAGCACCCGGTACTGGGTATCGATCACCTCGCAGTTGAGGTGGATAACCCGGCACTTCGTTCCGGCAAGCGCACTCGCGTTCTCAAGCTCCGTCCCGACATACCGGACCGAAGCCGTCTTTCCGGTCCCGGTCTTACCGTAGATGAGGATGTTTGAGGGGGTCTCGTTGTTGAGGGTAGGCGCAAGGATAGATGCAAGCTCGTCGATCTGCGGCTTCCGGTGGGGGAGTGTGTGAGGGCGATAACTGTGGCGGAGCACCTCTCTGTTCTTGAATATGCGCCTATTAGTGAGATATTTCTTAAAGAGGCCCATAGGATTGGTTTTATCGTCCGACATGGTTTCACCGGGAGAAGTTGCCAGGACAGGAAATTTTCGTGTCATGGGCTCTTAGTATGATTGCTCTTTGGGCAGATAACCCCTTCGTTTCCACTGGAACTCGCAACAATTGATTTCAGGAAAGACCGAGGCTACTCCTGCATGGTACAGCCGATCCTCATATATCCTGGAGGAGGTCCATACCAGAATATGGGTTGGGGATGGCCCCGACCCCTTTATTTCGAGTGGAGATGCAATGGTGATACAGCGGTGTATCACACAGATAAGAATGAATGATAGCTATGTGTAACTCTAACCTAAGAATATAAGAACTGATCGAAAAAGCACAGGATAGAGGAAATCTGAAACCACCCCCAAGATAAGAAGGAGGAAAACAAAAAACCGCATGGATCAGCTCTACACCACAGTATCTCAGGTAAGGGTGCACACCATCATGGGGCGTATGCGGTCACCATCATCCGTGTATCACACGTATCTCGCACACCTCAAACCTCTTCCGTAGAAACCCAGTCCCCGTCCTGCAAACTGTCGGTGGCCAGTATCCCCTCCCTTCCCCTGCATATATATCATCCTTGAGGGCGATCCGCCCAGGTATCTGATATTCACTCGATCTCCTGTGCACACGTGCATCCCACAGGGTGGGTCGATTTCCCGATCAGGGTGGCTTCTCCACCGGCGGGTGACTTCTCCACTGGCTCCACTCGAAACAAAGGGGTCGGTGGTTGCATACCACCTCACGGGAGATACAAAGGAGTAAAATACGTTATGGGTGAGTACAAAAGGGATCATATGGAGAGTAGTCATCTTAAACC
>JAAZOW010000054.1 GCA_012797575.1 Methanomicrobiales archaeon
CAACATCAGACTCGTTGATCACCGTGTGGATCTGGACCGGAATGTCCGCTCTCCGAAGGGCATGGATACCATCGACCGCTCTTCTCCAGGCACCGCTGACACCCCGAAAGGCGTCATGAATCTTCGGATCCGTGGAATCGATGCTGACCGCCACCTTCCGGATGCCAGCATCCTTAATCCGCTCCGCAGCGGCGTCGGTGATGAGGACACCGCTCGTGCCCATGGCGACCGCAAGCCCGCGCCGGGTGGCATGCCTGGCAAGGTCGAAGATATCGGGGCGGAGAAGCGGCTCTCCTCCGCTGAGGATCAAGATCGGCCGGTTGACGGCAGCGATCTGATCGATCAGGGCAAAACCCTCGGCGGTATCGAGGTCATCCGGGGAGCCGCGTCCATCTGCATCGATGTAACAGTGCGTGCAGGCGAGGGGGCATCGGGACGTGACGTTCCAGGATATGATGTTTGGCCCGCCACTGTCGCTCACATCTCTATCCATCATCCATCCCCACCCTCCTTGCGCGGGAGGAGGGCGAGCAACCCGGCGAAGAGTGCTATCAGATCGAGGGGCGGGAGGAGACTCGCGGCGAGGGCGTATACCCCTGCCCTCCGAGTATCGCCCCGGGTGATCGTCAGGTATGCCACAAGTCCAAACCCGACTCCGGCAGCCTTGACTGCGGCGAGGAGGATCGCCCCTGTCCTGGAGATGCCAGAAGCACCGCCCCGCCCTGTAAGGTCACCTATCCCGATGGTGAGGAGCGCCATAACAACAAAGAGCCCGAAGATCACCGATACGATGATGAGAATCCGTGCGATCTTCACCTCCTTTTCTGTACTTACCATGTCGGGCTGTTCCTCTCTGCCACGGATATTAACTTTTTCCTGGAGGATACATGCCCACCTGACCGTGCCGGTAGCGCATGGGGTCAGACCAGGATCTCAGCGAGGTGTTTGGAGCCCCGGGGCCGCCGCGCTGTCACCAAAATTAAGGAGAGATTTTCAACAGAGCAAGAATTCCCGGGTTTCTGTTCTTTCAAAAAATAAAGTGTTCAGGTTGCTGTTCAGCCAGGTACGTGTTCAATACCTGCGGAAGTCGCTTCTTGGTCTCGGAGGCCGGGCCTCATCGATCTTCAGGGTGCGACCTTCGAATACGGTATTGTTCAGGGCTTCTTTTGCGTCTTCAGCCTCTTCAGGACTGGACATCTCAACAAACCCGAACCCCTTACGTTCAATGACTCTGACGTCGTTCACCGTCCCGTATCGGGAGAATAATTCTTTCAACTGCTCCTCATTTACCGAGTAGGTGAGGTTTCCGACGTACAGCGTGTTGCTTTCCATTCAAAGATCCTCTTTACACCTCTATACTCAAACCTTAATTACTCTTCGGACGAAGCTCCAATAATGTCCCGGTGGTAGCTATACAACCGGGGTGTGCGCGTGGTTGTTCCCCCGATTGAAATTGAAGGCGCCGCGAATTTTCCAGCCGAAGAATGCGGTCTCGATCTCATCGTACCGATC
>JAAZOW010000148.1 GCA_012797575.1 Methanomicrobiales archaeon
ACGCCAGAAGCGCGCATTCTTCAAAAACCCCGGGTAATCGACAGAATCATAATCTTTGGAAATCCACGTTCTTTATATCATGAAGACGCTTGAGTTTCACCGCGATGACGCGAAAGATCAGGTGCGAGTACTGTGCGCAGATGGCATGGTCTCGGTCTACACCCGTTGTGGCTACTGCCGGCACTGCGCGGGGGTACGGGTGGGGAAGCGGACGATCCCGACACCCCAGCGCCAGGTCCTCTCCGGCACAGGAAGGGGCGCGGGCATGGACGAAGATCTGCTCAATGCCGCAACCATGTTCAACACACTCGTCCGGGACGGCACCGCGATCGAGTGTGAGGATGACACCGGCGAAGGGTTCAGATCGATGTACGGTTACTGATACCGGCGAGGATGAACAATCAGCCCGGCCTTAGCGGCGACGAGTCGATCGGAGGGTACTTGATACCCTCGGATCCCCCAACCAGCGTGACAGATAGGTATCAGCACCCTATCCGGCCCTTCGGCCCGAACTCCTTCTGGATCTCTTCCTTGAACTTCTCATACCCGATCTCGTCCATCTGATCGGCGAGGGGTCGCCCGCTCCAGGCGCTACGGTAGACCCAGTAGACGATCCGGTCAACGACCTCGACGACCTCCTCCTCAGTCTCGACGGTGACGAGTTCGCGCCCAACACGGGGATCTGCGCCCCGCCGCCCGCCGACCATGATCTGGTAGTGGTCGTACTCCGACTTCAGGAGGTGGTAAGGGCAGGAGTGGATACAGACACCGCACTGAACACACTTATCCTCATCAAGGACTGAGATACCGTCCTTTAGCCGTATAGCGCGCTCCTTGCAGTACTCCACACAGGTGCCACACCCCGTGCAGAGCCCCGGGATGCGCAGCGGTCGGATCCGGCCGATGATACCGATATCATTGAGAAGTGGGCTGTTGCACATGTACGTACAGCCCGATATGGCTATCCGGAGCCGTATCGGAAGTTCCCTCCCGAAGACCCGTGCATCGACCTTCCGGGCAAGCTCGATCGTCTCGCAGTTAGCGTACTTGCACCGTTCCGTGCCCGGACAGGCCATGATGTTGACCACCTCGTTCTGCTCGGCACCTATGGGCGTCCCGTTCTTCTCAAGGACTTCTGCGATCTTCTCAAGGTCATCAGGGTTCACGTGAGGTATCTCCGCCGTCTGGCGCATGGTGAGGTGGAGGGTGCCATCCCCGTACTCATCACTGATCTCTGCCAGCCGCTTGACCTGGGCCGCGGAGAGGACCCCCCCCGGGATCCGCAACCGTATCGTCGCATAGTCTGCGTTCCGCTCGGTGATGACCCCTCCCCGGGTGTAGAGGCCATAGTCGCCTATCATCCTACACTAGTGGGCGGGCCACCGGGATAAAAAGGGCGGTCACAGAAGAGCGAACAGGAGGAGGATGCCCGCCCGGGTGATCTCGTTGGTAGCGCCGACGACATCCCCGTTGACGCCGCCGAAGAGACGCCGGGCAAGAAGCAGCATCACGGCGGCGATACCGGCCGTGGCGACGAGAGCGAGAGCGACACTCACAGCAGGCATCGGCAACAGAAAGAGAGGCAGAGCGAGCAGAGTGGTTGGGATGAGGAACCAGGGCCGTACAAACCCATGGAAGTAGGAGTGGATCCCCTCCCGAAACGGCACCCCGAGCGTTGTCAGGTAGGACATAGCGACCTTTGCCAGAACCTCAGCGGTGAGGATGGCCGCCGGGAGGCATGCGGCATCCTGGAGTGCGGCGAACGCAACGAGCGTGACGACGATACCCGCCGCGACGGCCCCGGCCCCCGTGGCCCGGTCGGTCATGGCCGCGACCCTCCTCTCCCGGCTCCCATGGGCCATAAGCCCATCCCCAAAGTCCAGAAGACCGTCGAAGTGGTTGCACCCCGAGAGGAGGAGCACCAGCGCAAGGGCGACAGCCGCTCCCACCGCCGCCGATCCGATCCAGTACACGATACCCGCAGCTATACCGCCGATCACGTACCCGGCGAGCGGGTAGAGGTAGGAGCGGCGGGCGAAATGCTCGAACGCAACCGGTCTCCCCAGAGGGAGCGACGTGCAGAACTGCAGAAGGGCGAGGACCGATCTCACAGCGACTCGCTGTAGAGGCGTGATGTGCAGCCCGCGATCAGCCCAGCGATGGCATCATCGAGGAACGGCCCGAGTTTATTCAGGATCCCGGGCTTCTTCTGATCGTAGCGCGCAAACTCGAACCGCGCGTAGGTCCCACCGATCACCTCAGCGATGGCCATACCGATGATCTCGTCGGAGAGGAGAAAGACCGGGTCATCCGCGATCTCAGAGTTCTTCCTCCGCCAGTAGAGCTCATCCTCAAGCAGGATAGCGCCGAGGAGGAGCGATGCTACGTTCGGGTCCCCAAAGGCCTTGCCGATCTTCGCATCCAGCAGATCTGCAGCCTCCTCCGCCTCGATCCCGTGGGAGACATAGAGCTCCATCGCTGCGGTGACGATGTCCTTCCGCCTGATCCCCTTATCTTCCAGCCTATGCTCGATCTCGAACATCAACCATAGGGTTTGAGCCCGGGGGTATTTCGGTCTTTGGGTTTTTGCATCCTCCCCCGTATCCCGTACGGTAGATTTCTGCGCGATACGGTGGTCCCCGCAGCTACCGCAACATCTTCTATTCCGCACCACCTACCTTGTACCCGATGTCAGACCCCTTTCTCTCGGAAGACCCGGGCATCAGGCCGCGTCGCCCGATGGTAGCGCTCGTCCTTGCAAACACCATGCTCTCCACCGTCCCCGGCATATCAGGCGCCGGACCGACCCCTGAGGCGACCCTGCTCACACCGGTCCTCGATGCAGAACTCGTCACGACCGGCGCGATCACGAGCATGCCGGCCCGGCCGAACACACCCACCGGGTGCCCGACACCGGCAGCGATCACCCGATCCATGGTGGAGATGACCGGTCTTGCCCCCATCCACATCAACGCCGGGCTTGCCCACACCCCAACCGTCCCCTGCCTGGACATCTACGGGCGCCCCGGCGGTGACCCCCGGGAAGGGGACGCCGTGCCGGAGGCGACCCGCCTCTTTGAACGGGGCGAGATGGCCGGCCGCCTCCTCTCACAACACAGCGACCTCCTGGTGATCGGAGAATGCGTCCCGGGGGGAACAACCACCGCCCTCTGCGTCCTACGGGCGCTCGGCTACGAAGCCTCGGTCAGCAGCGCTTTTGTCAAAAACCCTCTCGGCCTGAAAGACGCCGTCTGCAAGGAGGTACTCGCCCGGATCGACGAGACAGGTGCAGAAGAACCCCTCGATATCCTCCGGGCCGCAGGAGACCCCATGATCCCGGTAGCAGCGGGGATCGCAAGCGCCTGCCCCGATAAAGTCATCCTCGCCGGCGGAACCCAGATGCTCGCCGTGGCGGCCACCATACGGGCACTCGGGAGACACGTGCCGCCCCTGGTGACCACAGTCTATATCAGAGACGACCCTACGGCCGGGTTTACCCGATCGATCGCCGAGATCGGCACCACCGCATACTACGTCGACCCGGACTTCGCCAGCATCGGCCACGCCGGCCTCGCCCGCTACTGCATCGGTGAGGTCAAGGAGGGGACGGGGGCCGGCGGGATGCTCATGCTCGCCCACCTCATGGGCCACGAACCCGAAGAGATCGCCCGGAAGGTCTACGACTTCGTCAGCAGGTATGACTGAGGGAAGGACTATACCGTTTTACATCCACCTATACGCAATGTTTCCTGTATGCATGGCCGGCGATCACAGGCGGTCCAGCCGCCTGGATACCCCGGCCATCGCGATCGCGGACGAGAGCAGGCAGCTCTTCTATGGAGATCCTGGCCGGGCATGCTCGAGGTAGACGACGTTGCGGATCGGGTCAGGTCCATCGGGTTTGGGTGCCGGAGGTGCGGCGCCTGCTGCCGACGGGTGGCGGAGGACTCAAACCTCGTGATCGTGAGCCCCGCCGAGGTACGGGCGATCATGGCGGCGACCGGACTGGCCTGGGATGATATCGCCGAGCCCTACCCGGAGTTCATCGATGCAGGAGGCGGCGGGGAGTACACCCTTGCCTGGTGCATCAGGCGCACCGATGACGCCTGTATCTTCCTCCGGGACGGTCGGTGTTCCATCTACGATCACCGCCCCTGGATCTGCCGGACCTACCCGTTTATGCTCCATGACGACGATCTGGTGGTCTCGGAATGCCCCGGTCTCGGAACATCCCTCTCCCCCGACGGCGCGCACGACGTCGCGGCAGAACTCTGCAGGAGGCAGGTTGCTGAGGCGGCGGAGGAGGCCGGTATCCGGGCAATCTACCGGGGGGCGCAGATCCCGCCCGGAGGGCGGGCTGTGATCGACAGCGAAGGTGTGAAGGTGCTCCATGACTGAGATCCGCATCGTCGGGACGGCCCATGTCTCGCAGAAGAGCGTCGAGGAGGTCCGGGCCGCCATCGAGGAGTTCCAGCCCGACGTCGTCGGCGTCGAACTCGATCGGGGCCGGTTTATATCGCTCACGGAGGAGACGGCCGACCCGACGATCGACGAGATCCTGCGAGGCGGGAACTTCGGCAGGCTCCTCACCCAGTGGGTACTTGCCTACATCCAGCAGCGGATCGGCGCTGAGACCGGCGTAAAACCCGGCTCTGAGATGTTGGCCGCCATCGAGGAGGCCGAGGCGCACCAGACGCCCATAGCGCTCATTGATCGCGATATCCGGATAACGCTCTCGCGGTTCTGGGGGAAGATGCGGCTCTGGGAGAAGATCAAGCTCGTCGGGGCCCTCCTCTACTCGCTCGTGGGCATCGGGGGCCAGGAGATCGATGTGGACAGCCTCATCGACCAGGATGTGGTGAGCGCGGCGATGGAAGAGTTCCGGAAGTTCTCCCCACGGGGCGCCCAGGCCCTCATCGACGAGCGGGACGCGTACCTTGCCCACCAGATCCTGATGCTCGGGGGGCGCTACGAACGGGTGCTCGCGGTCATCGGCGCCGGGCACGTCCGGGGGGTGCAGCACTACCTCGATGCGCCGGAGACGCTGCCACCGCTCCAATCCCTGACCACCGACGTGAAGGGGCTGCCGTGGGCGAAGATCGTCGGAGCGGGCGTCACCCTCCTCTTCGCCCTCCTGATCGCCGCCATAGCCTTCTCCGGGGTGGGGCTTGAGGTCCTCCTCGCCGCCCTCGTCTACTGGGTCCTGATCAACGGCATCTTGAGCGCCGCATTCACGCTACTCGCCGGCGGACACCTCCTCTCCGCCGCCACGGCGTTTGGCGTCTCCTGGATGACATCGCTCACCCCGGCACTCGCTGCAGGCTGGTTTGCGGCCTTCGTCGAGGCAAAGATCCGAAAACCCACCACGGGGGAGGTCCAACAGATCCTCAACGCCGAGACCTTCTCGGAATTGCGCCGGATCCCGCTCTTCCGGGTGGTGCTGGTCGCGGCCCTTGCAAACGTCGGGAGCACCATCGGGACGTTTGCCTACCTCATATTCATATTCCCGTTCCTCGGGATCGACCCATCCGTGGTCATCGGCGCCGGTTTTTCGAACATGCTCCAGGCACTACAGGGCCTCTTCTGAGGCTTCTCCGCCTCCCCAAGGTATTTAGGCCTGGAGTGCCCACCCTCGTTGCATGAGTCCGATTGGTGGAACGGTCAATCTCGGCATCACCGTGATCAGGAGCAGGCACAGCGTGCGGAAGTACAAGGATAGCCCTGTCGGGGAAAAGACCATCAGGGACGCCCTCGACTGTGCGCGGCTTGCCCCGACCGCCAGGAACGAACAACCCTGGCTCTTCGGGGTCATCCAGAACCGCGAGACACTCCGGGCGATCGCAGATCTGGCCGCGAACGCCAGGTTCATCGCCGATGCGCCTGTCTGTTTTGCGGTCTTCGGAAAGAAAGACGCGAAGTACTACCTCGAGGACTGCTGTGCCGCAACAACCCAGATCATCCTCGCGCTCCAGGCATGGGGGGTCGGGTCCTGCTGGGTCGCCGGGGAGAAGAAAGACTACGTCGAGGACGTCAGGAGACTCCTCGATGTCCCGGAGGAGTACACGCTCGTCTCGCTCGTGCCGGCAGGGTACCCGGAAGAGATCGATATAGCGAAGAAGAAGATCCTCGATGACGTCTCGTTCTTCGAGCGCTACGAGGAAGAAGACTAAATCTCATCTTTTTTTCGGGACCGTAAGAAGAAGGGGAGGAAATCCTCCGCCTAAAAGTCGGTCATGATCCTGAACTGGTCGACCTCTTCAGCGTCCATCTCCTGGAGGAACCCCTCGGCGGCGTTACGGATATTCTTGCTCGCAGTGATGGCCCGGCCGACGACGAGTATATCGGCGCCCGCATGGAGCGCATCCTTCACAACATGCTGCCTGATCCCGCCCGCCGTCGCGACCAGCAGCCGCTCACCGCCCGCCTTCTTGATCGCCGGGATATCCCCCCAGGCATGGTCGCTATCCTCGACATCGATGGCCCGGTGGAGCTCCACGACATCCGGCTTCACCGCAAGGCGTTCGACGACGGCGACCGGGTCTTCAACGTTGAGCATATCCACCACCGTGTAGATGCCGGTCTTCCGGGTATCGGTGATGGCCTTCTCGATGGTGGAGATGGGCGCAAGGCCGGAGACCACCACGGCATCAGCGCCGGCATCGGCGGCCATCCGGGCCTCGAGGTTCCCGGTATCAAGCGTCTTGAGATCGGCGACGATGAAGGCGCTCGGGCGGATCTCACGGATCTCAGATATGACCGAGAGACCGAACTTCTTGATGAGGGGTGTCCCGGCCTCGATGATCAGGTGGTCGTTCTTCGGGAGGCCCTCAAGGACCCTGCGCATATGATCTCTGTCGACGAGGTCCATAGCAACCTGCAGGTAGGGCGGGTCCCAGAGCCGCTGAACCTTGAACCCCATGACCGCGTGAGCGGC
This sequence comes from Methanomicrobiales archaeon, assembly GCA_012797575.1. GTDB lineage: Archaea > Halobacteriota > Methanomicrobia > Methanomicrobiales > Methanoculleaceae > Methanoculleus. Next base: position 6,935 of record JAAZOW010000148.1, read on the forward strand.
CCGGTCTTTTTCGTAGATGAGCGTATCGACGCCCGGGAACCGGTCAAGGGCCCGGCGGAGGGCGAGCTTCATCGCCCCGTAATTGAACCGATAGAGTTTGTTGTAGTCCCCGGCGGAGGGGTGGATGAACACGCTTGCCATGATCACCGTCTCCTCGATATCAACCCCCTCAAAGACACCCTCCTCGACCGAATCGGCGACGGCCTTGGCCACCGCTGCCTGAACCGGTCCGAAGACCTGATTGACCTGGTACTCCTTCTTCAGGGTGACCTTCGGTATGACGAGTGTCGAGGGCTTCGCCGGCAGGTTCGGTCTTACAACCGCGAGTAGGGGCGTGTGACCCTGTGAGAGTTGCGAGAACGAGTTCGCAAACGCCTGCCCTACCGGACCTCCCTTGTCTCCTATCATCAGATCTATATGCGCAAGCTCTGCGCCGTCTCCAACCAATGCTTCACCGATGAGATACATATGAATGGCCTCAAATAGTGCACAAATGTTGGTGAGACATCTATTAAAATCATCCAGATTGTCCAAAAAAGTCGCTCATGCTGCAGCCAACGTTGAGTGAAGGACATATCACGGGTCCCCTCGATGCAGAGGCGCGGCTCCAGGCATCATGCGCATACGGCCAGATCGTCGAGGAAGAACCAGAGACCGGACTCAGGAGGGTAAAACACCCGCCAGTAACCGGCGAAGATCACAAGAATGTGGGGTCGGTGAGATTTGAACTCACGATCGACGGGTCTCTCCGACATGCATCAGTGCTCCAACGGGTCATCACCGATCAGGAGACCCATTGTTCATCATGTGCAAAGACCGCTGGAGCCCGTCGCCATTCCTGGCTTGGCCACGACCCCCCGCTCTCCATACTATCAACGTCATGGAACATAAGGATTGTGCTGGAAGAAACCAGTAATCATATATCGGTCGTATATCTCATTTATATAGAATGGTAGAGGGCAGTTACGCGTGTGGGAACTCGCAGAAACCCCTGATCGGCACCACCATCGGCGAGATGTTGAATCAAATAGCGGCAGCGCACCCGGAGAGCGATGCACTTGTCTCAATCCACCAGGGTATCCGGTGGACGTATGCAGAGTTTCTTCGCGAAGTCAACACCCTTGCACGTGCTCTCATGGCGATCGACGTGGAGCGCGGGGACCGGGTCGCCATATGGGCACTGAATTACGCAGAGTGGGTGGTAGTCCAGTTCGCCACCGCAAAGATCGGCGCCATCATGGTGAACATCAACCCGGCGTACCGGACATATGAGTTTGAGTATGCCATGAGGCAGTCTGAGGTCCAGACGCTCATCCTCCAGGGACGGTTCAAGACGTCGGATTATGTCGGGATGTTCTATGAATCCTGCCCTGAGGCGTTCGAGGCAAAACCGGGACGGGTCAACTGCGATAAATTCCCGTTCCTAAAAAACGTCGTCTTCCTCGGCGATATCCCCTACAACGGCATGTACACCTGGGACGACCTCCTCGAAAAGGCTGCGCTCATCAGCCCCGACGAGCTCCGGGAGCGGGAGGAGTCGCTTGACTTTGATGATGCGGTCAACATCCAGTACACCAGCGGGACCACCGGGTTTCCAAAGGGGGTCGTCCTGACCCATCACAACATCTTAAACAACGGCGCGATCATCGGCGACGGTATGAAGTTCACCCATACGGATCGACTCTGCATCCCGGTGCCGTTCTACCACTGCTTCGGGATGGTCCTCTCGAACATGGCCTGCGTCACCCACGGCGCCGCGATGATCCTGCCCTCACCGGTCTTCAACGCCGAGGCAGTCCTCGCCGCCGTACAGGACGAGCGATGCACGGCCCTCCACGGTGTGCCCACGATGTTCATCGCCGAGCTCAACCACCCGAACTTCGCAAAGTACCGGCTCGACACCCTCCGCACCGGTATCATGGCCGGGTCGCCCTGCCCGACCGAGGTGATGCGGGAGGTCAACCGGGAGATGAACATGTCCGAGATCGTGATCGTCTACGGGCAGACAGAGACCTCCCCGGGTATCACCATGACCACGACCGCCGACCCCCTGGAGCGCCGCGTCTCCACCGTCGGGAGGCCGTTTCCCCATACCGAGGTCAAGATAGTCGATCCGAG
>JAAZOW010000144.1 GCA_012797575.1 Methanomicrobiales archaeon
GGTTTTGCGTTCTTTCGTATAATCTCCACTGCCGTGGGAATAGCTCTGGATGAACCTTATCGCATCTGCAGGCCCGAGATTCTTTACCAGTACTTCAAATCCCTGGATCCTGATCTCATTGATCGTCTTTACTTCCATTGGTTGTCACCTCCATGAGCCACTCTACAGGATTATGTATTTTGATAGAGATCTTATCCGAATGTTTCACAACAGTCTTTTGTTCGAGCGGGCCAAAAAAGCTCTGTTGCACTGCTTCGGATAACCCCTTGATACCGCTCGAATACCAATGAGTGCAGGCAGTATGGCATCCAGTAAGAAGGTCTCAACAGAACCGTCAGATGGCAAAAATAGCGTACATCAACAGGTCACGCGACCGTTTACTCCTGGTTAGTGGTCATGTGGTTTCCCTGCCATCTCCCCCACGCCCTCTGCCGCTCTTCACACTCAGCAGCCGGAAGACGGGCGTCATTCACCAAAATCATTTTCAATGCAGTACCGGCAGATGCGGGGGTAAGTATCCCATACTCGATCATCTCATCCATGACCCTGAGGGTGCCGTGACACTCTATCGCCTGTTGTTCGGCCAATCTTCGTAACCTTCCATCCCCTGTAACCAGCGAGCAACCATGATGTCGTGCAAGGACGAATGCAAAAAGATCCTGCATAGACAGCTTACGATTCTGGGAAGCGAGCTCTGCTACCTGCTGTACAAGCGTGCCGGAAAGCTCCTCGACGCAAATGCCGAGAGACAAAACCTCATCAAAAGAAGGGCTCTGATGTTCTGCCAGCACGATATCCGGCATAACGAGATCAAACGGAAGATCGACGAGACGTTTGAGGATGCCCCCGTTATGGAGGTCTATGATTACGCTCGCATCAATCACACATCTCAATCGGGAACCCACCGTGCTGCTTCTCCTCGATCCGGCAGAATTCCGGAATGCTCTTGCCGAGGAGTTCCGATGCGCGGGACGCAGAGATCACATCCTCCGCATACGCCCTCATCACGAGGCGCTTCATCTTTCTCGGCTCTTCAGGAGGGATCTGATCTCCTGGTTCGCATTTACGCCATCCCTTCTCTTCAAAATAATCGAATATCCTGCGATACTCCTGATCTGGGATGATGCCAAGATCCTTTGCCCGGTGAACCCAGGCCTGGATGCTCATCCCGTACTGGTGCTTCAGCAGGTGCAGTTCAAAGAGATCCAGCCTCTTCCGGCTCTCCCCCAACTCAGCTCTGGCAACCTCTTCCGGGACAAGGAACGCCCCGGCAAACCGGTGCGCAACCCTCTCGCTATCAAGGCCCGGCGATGGTTCGACCATCAGGTGGCCTAGCTCGTGAGCGATACTGAACCTCTGCCGGTCTCCCGGCACCCCCTCTCGAAGGATGATGACCGGCACTGCATCGTCATACCTGAACGCGAGCGCATCAAGCGAATCCGGAGCGGAGATCGTTCCCACCTTTATCCCCTTCCCCTCGATAAGATCGGTAAGACTCTCGATTGGATGATTGCCAAGCCCCCACTCCCGGCGCAGCTTCACGGCGACCTGCTCAACCTCCCGGATATCGGTGATCCGTATCGGATACCCGAGGAAGATGGAGGATCGGGTCTGTCGTTCGATCTCGAACAGACCTTCAACCTCGAGATATCGTTCAAGCCATTCTCGCACCTTCTCCTTCACCATCGCCTCTTCTTTCTTACCGAGGTTGGTGGAGCGGAATGCCGGCACCGTCAAGCGGATGGGATGGGGCTTCGGGCGCATCAGGTACTCGACCCTCACACCCAACGCAGAGCTTAATCGGAGGAGAACCGCCGAACTGGGGACCATCACGCCTCTCTCATACTTGGAGATCGCGGTGGCGCTAACCCCCGCCCTGCCGGCAAGCTCTCTCTGGCTGAAGCCGTTCATCGTTCGGGCCATCTTCAGCCTCTCTCCTATGGTCACCTCATTCACCTCGCTTCCTGATTTACAAAATACCAGTTGTTTTCAAGATATGTAAACTTTTTGAACGATTGAGGACGCAGGCGTATCTATCTTTTGAAGTGGAAATGCTTCAAAGACGGCAAATGAAGCTGAAATAGAATATTTGTGATTTCTGGATCTTTTGTAAACCGGATGGGAAAGACGACCATGCCATTCGGCCCCGCCCCCCCGCTCTGGTGACAGTAAAGTTTGCATGAAGGAATCAAAACGAATCATAATGGGCTCATCCATGACTGCAGTGAATACTCAGAAATTAGAGCAAGTGCATCCAATCCCCTGAAGCTATCACTA
>JAAZOW010000292.1 GCA_012797575.1 Methanomicrobiales archaeon
ACGCCGCGTTTGAACGTCCGCAAGATGTGGAACCTCTCGGGATTGTCGATTACGCAGAAGTCAGCGAGCCGCCCGGGGGCGATAGCGCCCCGATCGTGGAGCCCGAACCGTTCAGCGGCGGAGAGCGTGGCCATGCGGATCGCCTGCTCGACCTCGAGGCCGCACGAAACCGCCCGCCTGATACAGTCATCGATATGTCCTTCGTGGGCGAGCATATCGGCATGTCGGTCGTCTGTGGAGAAGCAGCACCGCGCCGCCGTGCAGGCATCCACAAGCCCTATGAGATTCTGGAGGTTCTGTTCAGTCGAACCCTCCCGGATCATGATGTACATCCCCCGGAGGAGCTTCTCCTCTGCCTCTGCGTGCGACGTGGATTCATGGTCGCTCTGGACGCCAGCGTAGATATAGGCGTTGAGATCCGCTCCGGAGAGGAGCGGTGCGTGGCCGTCGACGATCTCAAAGAGGCGCATCTTCTCCGAGAGATCCGGATCTCCGGCAAGAACACCGGGGACGTTCATCACCTCGGCAAGCCCAATGACCCCCTCCCGCCCCCGGAACTGTGCCAGGTCGTCGGCCGCAAGCACGGCACCGCCGGCATCAAGAGGAGTTGCCGGGACGCAGGATGGGAGCATGATCAGGATATCGAGCGGTGTTCGCAAGGCTTCGGCGAGCATGTACTCGATCCCGGGGATTCCACAGACGTTGGCGATCTCATGGGGATCGGCTATAACGGTCGTCGTGCCGTGTGTGAGGACGAGCCTGGCATACTCTGTCGGCACAAGAAGAGAACTCTCGATGTGAACGTGGGCGTCGATCAGGCCGGGTACAACGCAGGCACCATCGAGGTCGAACTCCTGCTTCCCCTGGTAGTCTCCGATACCGACGACGTAGCCATCCTTCACCGCGAAGTCCACGCGCTCCCAGGTGCATGCAAACGGGTTGAAGACCACGCCGCCGGAAAAGACGGTATCCGCCGGCTCAAGCCCTCGCGCCGCTGCAAGACCACCCCGGTTCAGGGCGCTACCTCCAGGTCGCGTATGACAGATGCCCTTCGCTCATTGCCGACAAATATGGTCAGGAAGATCTTGTACGACCCGGGTTGTAGGTCCACCGGGACAGTATAGACATTTAAGCCCCGGTCGAGGTCGATGTATCGTGGTTTGCGATAGACTTCGTTCTGTTCAAACGCCTCTACCTTCATGACCGTCACCAGGAGCACAGCATTCTCGACAGGCTCATCGGTGCTCTCCACGGTGATCTCAAGGTCCCCATCTTCGTAGGTCACTTCATGAACCGTTGTGGAGAGGCACCCAGCAGCCCCGATGAGAATGGCAAGGACCAGCACCAGGAGCGCTAGGTATCTTCGGGACATCCAACCAGTAGAGAACCAGGAGTCGGCTCGCCCTGACTGTGCGGGATGCACTGAACCTCTGGCACTACTCTCATTCACCTCCTTTCTCTGTTCAGAGTTTAGGCGGTGAGCATTAAAATTTTGTTAAAGGAGCGTGCTTTGGATATGCTCCCATCCGGGCGTGGTAGCCGCCAGAAGGTCCACCTCCGGAGGGGTTGGAGGTGCGATGCAGTGGTGCTTGTCCGATCAGGGGTCCGGAGATCCCCCGTCTTCCAGAACCTACCTGATGGCCTAACGTATCATGTCTCTTAATCCTTACGATCATTGGGTAGCGCACCATATCACCGTATCTTCAAAGGTCTTGACGTGTGAGGTGCAGTGCCAACAATCACGCGTAATGACGGGAGTAGCCTGGTTTTGCGAGGCTTCCCCCTCACCTGTCTCTCTGGTTTCAATATGCCGGCCTCCCCCACCCCGCCCGGGCAATGACATGATACACTAACAATCGCGGCGAGGCATAGCGCCCCCTCTGCCCAAGAAAGAACAGAGTTGCCACGGGCGGGGAAAAAGCTATGCTCTCCGGGAGGCGCCATCAAAAATGTCCAGAGGGGTGGTAGGGACATCCGCCCTACCGTCGGTGTGGATGCGGTTGATTCGTACCGCATCGCCCCGGAGGTACTCGCTCAATATATCCGGAATCAGATCTTCTCGACGATGACCCTGACACGGTCCCCAGCGCGTATACCATGCCCTTTGGGTACATCGATGTTGAACCAGAAGACCTTCGGGTTCTCGTGATCCTTGTCCTGGGACATGAGACAATCTCTGTGCTCACTGATGTTAGCCACAAATTCGATCGGTGCTTCAAACTCAACGATCTTCATACTGTAGAGTAAGGGTGCCCGGGGGATAAAAACTATGATGCACGTGGTGTGACACGCCACGTTGTACTATTCGAGTAGCTCCAGCGCATGATATCAAGCTCGTCACAGATCTCTGAGAGGATGGCAAGGTTGATACCGACCTCCTTGGGAGAGAGACCCAGATCGCTTGCAATGTACTTGGACTTGAAGTAAGATTTGCCTGCTTTCAACCCGGATTTAAGGTAATGCAGGATCTTTCTCTGGGTATCGCTATACCGTTCCTTGATACGATCCTTTGCCGACATCCATCTATTCCCTCATGAGCAAGTGGTTTTTGAGCAGAACAGTATATATGCCTACCCATTTAATTCGTTGAAATTCAAGATAGTATATACTATTATATGTATATAAATGAGCATCATCGCACTGGATGGTAAGTCAGAGAATATACGTGTGCCTGGCCAGATCCAGCTGATACTTGCGTTGCCAATATCAGCGCGCCCCCTATGTCTGAGGGAAATGGTCAACCGAACTTTCCAGTCTGTTATAGGGCAGAGGGGGGTCGGATTGGATCTTTTGCACCTTCTGGGCGCCTTGAAAAGAGGTGGGTCCAGGTATTACTTCCTCCGCATCGTGAAGAAGAGCACGGCGGCTACAAGGGTGCTCGCAATGGCGCCCGAGAGCGAGATGGGTGTGGTCTGGGTCTGGTCGGGGTTTACCTCTGCTACACTCATCGGTGTGAAAGTTGGCATATCAGCCGTCGATGACTCCTCCACCGTTACCTCGTCTGTCTCAGTTGTGGTGGGTGGATCGGTCTCTGTAACAGTCTCATTGACCGTGTCATTGGATGTCACGATACTTCCGGCTGTGCTTGTATTCTCAGCTTCCACATCTGCCGAAGGTGTGCGCACCGCCGCGCCGGAAGCACTCTTTACGGTGATCGATTTATCGATGACCGCCTCACCATCATAGGGGTAGTAGGTGCCGTAGACTCCGTTGAAGTCAGACGCATCCAGCTCCACACCGGTATCAGGACTGCCGAGGCTCACCGTGTTGGTAAGGTCGCCGCTGTCCAGATCATCGTCTACATACGCCTGCAGTTCGATGATCTGGGCCGACTCACCCGCCGTGGTGGATGTGGATTCGTTCCTGAGCGCAGAGAGGTCATACACCTGTGCTTCATCGGTTACCTGGATTGTATCCCCCGGTACAACCTGTTTGGCCGTTTCATCCAGGATCGCTTCCGTGGTCACTTCTGTAGTCTCCTCCGGAGTCACTTCCAGGGTTTCTTCTGTGGTCACTTCCGTGGTCACTTCTGTAGTCTCCTCCGGAGTCACTTCAGGGGTCACTTCTGTGGTCACTTCCGTGGTCACTTCCAGGGTTTCTTCTGTGGTCACTTCAGGGGTCACTTCAGGGGTCTCGTTGGATGCTGGGGGGAGGGTCCAGGTCAGGATTTCATCCTGGGAGGGGGTGATCGTCTCACCCTGGGCCATCACGGGAAACGCCAGGGCCACTGCTGCCATAAGTAGCACAATCAGAAGCGTTCTCCCTCGCCATCGATCTTCTGCCATAGGGAGATCCATTTAGTATAAATCTATTTTTATATTTCGGTGCCTATGCAAGCCAGGTCAGCAGATAACCATAGGCACGCACTGACAGACCTTGGAGGGTATGAACACCTCAGGCTCACACCGCCTTTCGCCGGAATAAGAGAGAAGACAGAAATCAGGAGACGGTATGCCTGGCGCCTCCAACCGATCATACCCAGAAGCAGAGGTGCAGGAGCCTACCTCTATTACCTCTGCGGAAGGGCAGAAATTCCCAGAAGCAGGCTCAAGGGAGAGGCAGCGATCAGATCGGTGCCTCACCGATCTTCTGGATCAGACTCTCGAGGACCGCATCGCGCATCCCTTCGACGAACTTGATGCTCCCGACAACCAGATGGCCGCCGCCGCTCACTCCCCCGCCGACGATCTCAGCACGGAGTTCACGCACCATCTGCGGTATATTCATCATAACACCTCGAGATCGGAGAACAGCAAAGTCCGGGCCAAACCCGAGCGTGACGACCGGTTCTCCCGGGTGCTCCCGAATCAGTCGATCGTGAACCTCCCCTGAGGTCTTGCCCGGTGGCGGGAACGTGAACCGGTGGGCAAAGAGCTCCACATCGAGCATGAAGAGATGGGCACCGTTGGGCAGCATCCTGCTCTTGACATGCGGCATGACGACCTCCACCTGTTCTTCAATCGCACTGTTCGCCTCCTCCACAAGCAGGCTGACGAGCCTCTCATGGCGTACCGGATCCCCACCGAGGTTCAAGATATCTTTGACAATCTCCCTCCCGTCACTGAACCTGAGCCAGAACTGCTCGTAATCAAGCGCTAGAGCAATATCACGGCAGTCGTCTTCCGAGTACTCCGGTGCTGCCAGCGCGAGGTAGCGGGCATGCTCTGGCGCCTCGCTTCGGTCGCCAACCCCCGCGATCGCAGGCAGGTGCCGGATCTGGTCCTCGACCTCCGGGTTGATCAGGCGGGCGATCTCGGCTCCCAACATCCCGGCCGTGAGCCCATAATCTCCGCCCACGTGGTAGGGGTTCACGTGCGCAATCAGGTACTCATCCACAGACTCGTCGGGGTGATGATGATCCACGACCATCACCGGGAGGTCGTATATCCGGGTCACCTTCAGCGATGGAATATCCTCGTCGGTAGAACCATTATCCATAAGGAGGATCATCGGCATCTTCTGCCCATAGCGGACATTATCCTTAAGGGCGAAGTCCAGATCGCGTGTGATATCCTCAATCTCATAGAACGGAGCCTTGGATGGAGAGCGCTTGAAGAGGAAATACTCCGCATCGAAGTCGCCACCACTCTCCCTGATAAGCGCAGTCACCGCCTGCTCGACAGCAACAGCAGCGCATATACCGTCAGCATCCGCATGGTGTCGGAGGATGATCGGCCGCGAGGCCATGACGGCTTTCCGGACCTCCCGGGCCACCCGGCGCATCTGTGGCCGAAGGGCCTCAAGGACGCTGCTCTCAATGAGGAACGGAACGTCAAGGGGTTCTGCACGTTTATCCAGTGCAGCATCGATACGCTCCCTGACCCGTGTCGCATCCTCAGGTTCCAGAACCACCATGGATGCAACCTCGATCTGCAGCTGATTGTTGCGCTGCATCACCTCACCCGTGAGGGCAACGATATCCCCGAGCTCAACCTCAGGATACGCGCGGACACCCGCCTCGATGAACGCGGCCGCGTTCCCGGTGCCAGACTCATCCACGACGGTGAAGATCGTCGGTCCCGATGTCTGCTTGACCTGGGCGATCTCACCCTCTATCAGCACGGTTCTCCCGATCCTCTTCCCGATATCTGAGAGAAGCACACTTGATGTCTTCTTGATCACGCTCTGGGTCTGGTAGACAGTCGGCGTGATCTCCTCGAGATCGATGTTGCCGTTACTCCGGATCTTGATGACGCGGACGATGATCGGGTCGCGTTCCCGATGCTGCAGTTTCACGTTGCTCTTGTGGACGAGCCCCTTGATCCGGTCATTTAATTGGACAAAGATACCGAACGGGGCAAATCCCTGTACCCATCCCAGATAGGCCTTTCCTTCTTCAACCTCCTCGAGATCACAGGTCTCTCCGAGGTGGTAGACAATCATATCTTCCATAAACAATTTTCTCCAAATTTACTCTTCGGGTTCCTCGACGGGGTATCCAGCAAGTTCGTAGAGTCGACACTCACCGTCTCGTCTGCCCTTTGCAATGATGGTATCGCCACCCTGGAGCCTGGCATCCTTTCCGGGGCGATAGACCCATCGATCACCGCGTTTGATGGCAAGGACAAACATCCCGGTCACCGTCCCGAGCGAAGCTTCCTTGAATGTTCTTCCTATGAGCGGTGACGACTCCGCTACCGGTATCCGCGTTATGATCTCGTCTGATTCGCGGACGATCATTTTAAAGAGCGGCGGGATCTCGATATCGCGCAACAGGACGTCAACGATAGAGTGGGCTGAGTCGCTGATCGCCTGGGCAAACGAGGACATGTATAAGAGTCCTCTGAGATAGCGCACATCATAGATCTTTCGCGCCGCCTCGAGGACCCAGAGATCCAGGTCGTATCGCATGTTATCCAGCGTCTTGTCGAGGGCGACCACTTCATCTGCAATCTCTTTGCTATTAAAGAGCAGGGAGGTGTATGCAAGTCCGACTGACAGCTCCGAGAGGTTCTTCATCTCGATGATCAGCTGGACAGCTCGATCGAGATCGTCGACCGCGCCTGCAGGGGAGGTATCGTAGCGAGTCCACTCCACCGTCCCCGCCATCATCGAGAGGATATCTGCCCCGGCCTCCGGGCCCCGTGATATCAAGATATCGCCAACCTCTATCCTGGTAGTCTTATCGGGATCATATATCCAGCCCTTTCCGCGCCGGATAGCGATCACCTGCATGCCTGTCGTGCTCTGGACTTTCAACTCCCCGAGTGTGTGGCCGGCAAGCTCACTTCCCTGGCTGACGGTGACTCTGGTGACGGCTTCCTCAGCCTCCGGGAAGACGCGTTTGAGTTTTGCTGGAAACTTGATATCTTTCAGGACGAGCATCGCCATATCAGAAGCCGAGTTTGCAATTCTCTCTGCCGCTTCAGCCACTTGCAACATACCGCTCATCGCCTCTGCATCTTCAAGCCGCCGCGCACCAAGGATGCTCTGAATCCTGGCCTGATAGACCAGTTTATTCATGCTCTCCTCGAGATTGATCACTTCAAGCGCTATCTCCTTGTTATCGAAAAGTATAGCAGAGTATGAGAGATCAACCATCAGTTCAGAGACGTCCTTCATCTCGATCAGAGCGTCTTTGAAGCTGATCGGCTGGTATTCGTGTTCTATCATGGATCTGTTAGCCGTTCTTCTCATATACCTTCACTACAACAGCAGGCCCATCACTGCCACGAGCGTAGCTGCACCAATCAGGTCGATCAGGCTTGTGATGACAGGGATTCCAAAGTTGTCGGGGTCGAGACCATACCGGAACGAAAGGCTCGCGGTGACGTATGCCGCGCCGTTCACCAGGGTCATGACAACCAGGCCTGCTACAAGGCTGATAGTGACCAGCATTCCAAGACCGGGGCTGTTTAGCCCCATGAGCACTGCTGCTCCATGCGCGATGAGCGCCAGCAGTGGGAGCAGTATCAACGTATAGAGATATGAAATTATAAAATGATGCACAGCTCCGCGTTCGGGCAGGCGTTGAGGGCTGAGCTCGCCAGTATGCATACCGGTCGAGAGGCGTGACCCGAGAATGCCACCTATCGATCCAAGACCACCCATGAACGGCGGTATCAGGATAAGAAACGCTGCAAATGTCACCAGATCATCGAGGTTGAACGA
>JAAZOW010000053.1 GCA_012797575.1 Methanomicrobiales archaeon
GAGGAGAACCTCCTGCACCTCGGCCGGGATGCGATCGCCAGGGTGATCGAGTACGGTTCGAGACTTGCCGAGGACCAGCAGAAGCTCTCGACCCAATTTGCTGTCATCGCGGATCTCATCCGGGAGGCAAACTTCTACGCCGTGCAGGAGGGAGCAGAGCAGGTCGCACGGCAGCACGTCACGAAGGCGATCGAGGAGAAGGTCTACCGTTCAAACCTGATCCAGAAAAAGATTGAGGAGTTCATCAAGCGGGGGATCTTCCTCATCGAGACCGAGGGGGAGAAGGTCGGTCAGGTGAACGGTCTCTCGGTCGTCGGTCTCGGCGACTTCGCCTTCGGCCGGCCGTCGAGGGTTACGGCGAGCATCGGTGTCGGGCGCGAGGGGATCATGGATATCGAACGAGAAGCGGCGCTTGGAGGGCCGATCCACACGAAAGGTGTCCTGATCATCAACGGCTACCTTAACGGCCGGTATGCCCACGATAAACCCCTCTCCCTCTCGGCGAGGCTCGTCTTCGAGCAGAGCTATTCAGGGATCGAGGGTGATTCTGCGTCGAGCACCGAGCTCTACGCTCTCCTCTCGGCGCTCTCAGGCCTCCCCTTAAAGCAGTACCTTGCCATCACGGGTTCGGTGAACCAGAAAGGCGAGGTCCAGGCGATCGGGGGTGTCAACGAGAAATTGGAAGGGTTCTACGAGGTCTGCAAGGCGAAAGGGCTTGACGGCAACCAGGGGGTGCTGATACCGGCAAGCAACGTTCAGAACCTGATGCTCAAAGAGGAGATCGTCGAGGCCGCAAAGGCCGGGAAGTTCCGGATCTATCCGGTGCAGACGATCGACGAGGGGATCGAGGTCCTCACGGGCATCCCGGCGGGGGTTCGCCGGGAGGATGGGACCTATGAGGAGGGGACGGTGAACTACCTCGTGGATAAGCGGCTCCAGGAGATGGCGGAGACTATGCGCGGGTATCAGCAGCCGATGGCCGCGAAGTGATTGGTCGACGATGGAGCCGAAGCGATCGGTCTACATGGACCATGCTGCGACGACGCCGGTGCAACCAGAGGTCGTCGAGGCGATGCTCCCCTACTTCTCGGAGCGGTTCGGGAACCCCTCTTCGATCTACGCCCTCGCCCGTGAGGCGCGGGAGGCGGTTGAGGAGGCGCGGGGGCGGGTTGCTGTAGCGATCGGGGCGGAGCCGGAGGAGATCTTCTTCACCTCCGGAGGCACGGAGGCCAACAACTGGGCGATCAAGGGGGTGGCGGCAGCCCTCCGGGGGCGCGGGGACCATATCGTCACATCCGCGATCGAGCACCATGCCGTCCTCCACCCCTGCAGGGCGCTCGAGAAGCAGGGTTACCGGGTCACGTATCTCCCGGTCGATGCGTTCGGCCGGGTCGATGCGGGCGACGTCGAGGAGGCGATCACCGAGACGACGATGCTCATCTCGGTGATGGCGGCAAACAACGAGATCGGCACCGTCCAGCCGACCGCAGAGATCGGTCGCGTCGCGCACGACCGCGGCGTGCTCTTCCATGCCGATGCGGTCCAGGCGATCGGGTCATACCCCGTGGATGTGGATGCGATGGAGGTCGACCTCCTCACTCTCTCGGCCCACAAGTTCGGCGGTCCGAAGGGGGTGGGGGCGCTCTATATCCGGCGGGGGACCAGGATCGCGGCGTTCATGGACGGTGGGGCACAGGAGCGGGGACGGCGGGGCGGGACCGAGAACGTCCCCGGGATCGTGGGGCTCGGGCATGCGATCGAGATTGCGATCGCAGAGATGCCCCGGAGATCCGCCCGGATCGCCGCGATGCGGGACCGGATGAGCGCGGCGATCCTCGATACCATCCCGGATACCAGGCTCAACGGGCACCCGACCGAGCGGCTTGCAAACAACGTGAATGTGGCGTTTCGCTACGTCGAAGGGGAATCGATCCTTCTCCTGCTCGACGCCCATGGTATCGCCGCCTCGTCGGGGAGCGCCTGTACATCGGCGTCGCTTGAGCCGTCGCACGTGCTGCTTGCAACCGGACTCTCCCACGAGGAGGCGCACGGGTCGCTCCGGCTCACTCCGGGGCCGGGGAATACTGAAGAGGATGCCGACTACGTCCTCTCGGTCCTCCCGGGGATCATCGAGCGCCTACGGGAGATATCGCCGCTCAGAGGAGGGTGATATGTATGGCAGGTATATTCAAGGCGTATGATATCCGGGGGCGCTACCCGGATGAACTGGATGAGGAGGTGGCGAAGAGGATAGGAAACGCTTTCGCCCATCTCCTCGGAGCGAAATGGATCGTCGTCGGGCGGGATATGCGGCTCTCGTCGGCGGCGCTTGCGGGTGCGTTTGCAGAGGGGGCGGCGCTTGCCGGGGCAGATGTCGCGGATGCCGGGGAGGTGAGCACGCCCCTCCTCAACTACGCCATCGGCCGCGGCGGGTTTGACGGCGGGGCGATGGTGACGGCCTCCCACCTCCCGGGGGGGATGAACGGGCTCAAGCTCTCGCGGAAAGACGCGATCCCTCTCTCCGGGGACCGGGGCCTCCCGCTCTTGGAAACGATGGTCGGGGAGGTGGAGCGGGGACCGGTCGCCGGGCTCCACTATACGGTCGATATGCTCGATGTCTACGTCAGGAAGGTGGCCGGGTTTATCCGGGCACAGCGGCCGCTCACGATCGCTGTGGATGCGGGGAATGGTATGGCCGGACCGGAGATCCCTCCTCTCTTTGCACGGGCTCCAGCGTGGCATCTGGTGCCGATGTACCTTGAGCCTGACGGGACGTTCCCCCACCACCACGCAAACCCGCTCGACCCGGAGACCACCCGGGACCTCCAGGCCCGGGTCGTGGCGGAGGGGGCGGACTTCGGGGCCGCGTTCGACGGTGATGCTGACCGGTGCGGGTTCGTCGATGAGCGGGGCGAGCGGGTCAGGCAGGATCTGGTGACCGGGCTCATAGCGGAGTTCCTGCTCGAGGAGAGTCCGGGGGCGACGATCCTCTATGATCTGCGGTCGAGCCGGGCCGTGGTCGAGGCGATCGAGCGAGCCGGGGGGAGGGGTGTGCGATCGAGGGTGGGCCACGCCTTCATCAAGGCCCGGATGCGGGAAGAGGGGGCGATATTCGCCGGCGAGCTCTCCGGGCACTACTACTACCGGGATATGGGGTTTACGGATAACGGGCTCCTCACGCTGGTCATGGTGGCAAATATTGTTGCGGCGAGGGGAAAACCTCTCTCCGAGCTCATCAGACCGCTGGACCGCTACCCCTCGACCGGGGAGATCAATCTCCAAGTGGGCGACCCCGACAGGGTGTTTGCGGCGCTTGAGGCACGGTACAGGGATGCCGACCTTGACCATCTGGACGGTCTGACAGTGGGCTACCCGGCGTGGTGGTTCAATATCCGCCGTTCCCACACCGAGCCGGTGGTGCGGCTGAACCTCGAGGCGGATACGGAGAGCCTGCTGGATGAGAAACGTCAGGAGGTCTTTGGGATCATCCGGGAGGCCGAGGCGGGCGCGAGGGTGGCCGGGGATCGGCCTACACCCATATAATATATTATCTTTGCGGGGCTCGTCGGCGGCATGAGCGAGAAGACCCCGGTCGCAAGATCGGGGATGAGAGCAGAACCCCTTCCTTCCTGCGATACTTATATTATTGTTCGATGTCATAGTATTCCCTACCGATGTTGCGAGAACCAAGCAACCGGAATACACAATCTGATGCTGTAGGGCAGGAACTGCCCGAACAGGGTAATCAACGCCTGCGGAGACCGTGTGAGCCCCCTCCTGGGGCAGGGTCGCTGATAGCCAGGAAGCCCCGTCCTTTAGGGCGGGGCAGTTCACCATGAGAAGGTGACACATATATGCACGGGGGATCCCAGGGATCCTGGAGATCGCAGCACCGTGCGGCGTTTCCGCACCCGTGGCAGCAGAAGAGTTATTTTGGGGCCCGTAGCTTAGTCCGGTCATAGCCCCCGGCTCATAACCGGGTGATCGTGGGTTCAAATCCCTCCGGGCCCATGGGTTTTGAGGTCCTCGATGTGTGCGTGGAGCGTCGGGATCCGGAGAGGGGGCATGCACCCCTCTCCCCGGGCAGAGAAGCCAGAGGAACACCCCCCGAGGATCTCTCGAATGTACGGTGACGACGAGCAGTAGTGAGTATATTTTCAGGCCAATAAAAATGAGGGAATAAAAATTGTGGAAGAATGGGGTGAAGGTGCTACCAGTAGCCACTTGCTCCACTACCGAAGAAATAAGCCATCCGGGGTGCAGATCTTTCCCATCACCATGGTGATGGAGAGTGAGCCTTCACCCCGGGGAGAGGGGGAAGCAGGTGCAATCGTGCAGATGGCCCGGCGAATGGCGATCGCGGGAACAAAAGGCGAGCTTGGATTGATCCTCGCCAGGGAAGTTGGCCGCTATTCACTCGTGGATCTCCAGACCCTCGGGGGGAGGTTATACGCGGAGATGATCCGGTTGCCCGAGCCGTACCGGAGCAAGGTCCATCCCTACATCACCGAGCAGTTGTTCGGGGCTCACCACCAGCTTCTCGCTATGCACCGTGCAGGCAGGTTCCTATCCATGACCGAGCCGATCACTGATCGCGAGACATTCCTCAAGTTCTGCAATATGGTCTCCGACGGGTGCTTCCGGTATGACGAGACCACAGAGCGGATTCCATTCCGCTTCACACCCCGGCACCGGGCTTTCTATTACTTGATCTCGGCTTTCACGATGTTCGTGCTCGATCAACCAGGTCACCCGGTGGGGATGCCGTTTCCAGGAGGGTTCCAGGTCGAGGAACGCAACGGTTCATTCTATTGTCTCATTCGCGACCGTGAGAAGGAGGTCCCATACTCGATCTGCAACTTCTGCCCTGCCCTGCAGACCGAGGACGGGTGACACTTTTTTGGCAGGCAGGTGGGGGGCTTTTGGTGTGGTTGGAGGATCATACATTCCCCGATTACAGAACGAGTCAAATAATCTGGTGTAGTGAGCTACCCCGTGCTCGCGGGCGGGGTAGTTCACGGACAGCACTTGTATCACAGAGATGCGATGTGGCGGTACCCTATGAGTCAGCACAAGATTGTCTTTCCGATCCAGGCGATGCGTTCCAGACTTTGTTGGCCAACAACGATTAACAAACGTCGAAAAGTCATGTCAGATCATTAGCCTTTATCCGGTCATTCGGAAAGAGTATTCTATCATGACTGTGAAGAAGCGCAACCTGAAATACAGGATCAACTGGAGGGATGCGAGGGATGCCATCCTGCAGGAACGGATCGGTGGAGCGAAACTCCGGTTCGATCCTGACATACAGACAAAATCCGCCTCTGACTTCTCAAAGAGGATCAAGGAGGGCGAGTACGAGTACGGCAGAAAGACTGTAGAGGCCTTCTCAGGATTCCTCGATCCCTCCATGGGGGTGCTCGAGATCGGGCCCGGACCGGGGACGGTGACCGTCCCGCTCTCAAAGATGGTCAGGCAGGTCACCGCCGTCGATCTCTCGCTCCGGAACATCTCCCACCTCGAGGAGAATTTACGGGAAGAGGGCCGCGAGAACGTCGATGTGATCCACAAAAACTGGCTCCACACCGATGACGCGGTGCTCCGAGATAGCTACGATCTGGTCTTTTGTTCGCACTTTCTCTGGATGATCCCGGACCTCGAGGGGCACCTGGAGAAGATGGAGAACGCCTCCAGGGGATACTGTGCCATCGTCCAGCCCGCCGGGAGGGGTGATCTCGTCAAGGAGGTCTATACAGCAATCACCGGCAGGGAGTATGGCGGCGAGTTCGAGCCTGACGGCGACTACTTCGCCTACGTCATCCTCAGGGAGTGGGGCAGGCTGCTCAACGTTGAGCATTTCTCGTTTACCAACACGATGACGCTCGATGAGAAGGTCCGCTCGACGGCATCCTTCATCGGCAGGTTCGTCGAGGTCGACGAAGGCGTGGCCGGGCGCATCCGCGATCTGGTCCTCCCGCACGCCAATGAAAATGGTGAGTTCGTCGAGACGAACAACGTGGTGGTCATGTGGTGGGAGGTAGCCCCGACCAAAAATAAGTGATTGTGCCGGGGTGATTACGGAAGGGGGTCGCCTTCATCTTCAGGGCAACCCTCTCCCCGCTCGCGGCCGCACCCGGCGATCTGGATCATCTTCCCGTGCACCAGGGCATCGGCAACCTTCCGCCGCGCCTCATGGAGGTCGCGCCAGAGGGTTTTTCTGGAGATGCCAAGGGCACAGGCGGCCGCCTCCTGTCCAAGACCCACAAGGTCGACGAGGCGGAGGGCCTCGGCCTCCTCAGGGAGGAGGAGGACAACCTCGTCGGGTTTCCCGCAGAGGGGGCCAAAACAGCGAAAGGCCGATCGTTCCTCGATTCTCCGGCGGACCCGGGGGCGTCCCCGCCCCCGCCCGCGTCTGCCACGGCCTCCTCCGGGTTCTCGTTCACTCATGGCAGCACCATCATCTGGAGAGACTATCCGCCCTCCATGAAGATAGTGCCTTCGATCCGGTGGAGTTACCACCGACGCCGTGCCCGGAAGCCACGACCGCATCCCCATGGGATGCCGCCCCGGCCGAGACCGCGGAGCACCGGTGCGGTGCCTTCCGCCGGTGTCCCGGGCAGGACGCACCGGCCCCGGCGTCTCCCCGTCAGGGGGCCGCGGCCGAGCGGTCCAGTTCCATCAAAACCTGGCATGGTATATCACCTCTATTAGTACACATATGCGCATAAATATATAAAGTTTTCCCTTGAGGGGTTCGGTAGGGTGCTCCGCCCCGGCCGGCCCCAGATCCCCTGCCATCCCCGCGCCCGCGAAAACCACCTCGATTCAGCGGGTGA
>JAAZOW010000146.1 GCA_012797575.1 Methanomicrobiales archaeon
AGCGCCGGCGGGACGGCTCAGGCGCTCTCGGTGCTTGTGGCCGACTACGTCCGTCAGGCGCTCGGGATCGGACGATACATCCCTCGTTCTGAAGAGATTGAACGCTATATCGAAGAGATCCGACAGTACAACAACATCATGAGCCTGCAGTACCTCCCAAGCGAGAAAGAGCTCCGGATGATCATCGAGAACTGCCCGGTCTGCATCGATGGCGAACCGACTGAGCGTGAGGAGGTGAGCGGCTACCGGAACCTGGAGCGGGTGGAGACGAACACCGTCCGGGGCGGTATGGCGCTCGTCGTCGCTGAGGGGCTGGCCCTGAAGGCCCCGAAGATCCTCACGAACGTCAGGAAGATGAAGATAGAGGGTTGGGACTGGATCGAGGGGTTGATCAGCGGCGGTGCTCCGGCAAAGAGCGATGACAGCGATGCCAGCGCCGCCATCAAACCCCGGGATAAGTACATACGCGACCTGATCGGTGGCCGACCGGTCTTTTCGCACCCCATGCGCAAAGGGGGGTTCCGGTTGCGTCTCGGCCGGTCCCGGAACACCGGGTTTGCTGCTGCCGGCTTAAATCCGGCGACGATGCATATCCTCGGCGACTTCCTCGCGGTCGGGACCCAGATGAAGATCGAGCGGCCGGGCAAGGCGGCGGGGATCGTCCCCGTGGACTCGATCCAGGGACCGACGGTGAGACTCCGGAGCGGGGAGGTGCGCCGGGTCGATGATGCTGCTGAGGCACGGAGGATCGTCGGCCAGATCGACGAGATCTTGGATGTCGGCGAGATCTTGATCAGCTTTGGTGAGTTCATGGAGAATAACCACCCTCTGATGCCGCCGTGTTACTGCGAGGAGTGGTGGCAGCTCGAGGGAGGGGTGCGGCGTCCGGAGAGCGAGCTGGAGGCGATCGAGTTTGCCCTCGATGGCGTCCCTCTCCACCCCGAGTACACCTATCTCTGGGATGATATCGCTCCCGCCGATATCGTCTTCCTCGCCAATCGGATCAGCGCTGAGGGCCGGATCGGTGACGGGGGGCTCAGCGTGCCAAACGCTCCTGAGGTGAAGGCGATCCTTGAGGAACTCCTGGTCCCCCACCACCTCGCCGGGGACGGTATCGTGGTCCCGGAGTACCTGGTGCTCCTCGCCTGTCTGGGACTTACGTTGCAGCTTGAGAAGCGGCCGGCATGGCAGGATGCTCCTCTGGAGAACCCGATGGATCTCGTGATGCACCTCTCGGGGTTTGTGATCCGCTCACGGGCAGGCACCCGGATAGGCGGCCGGATGGGCCGGCCCGGGAAGTCCAAACCACGGGAGATGCGGCCACCGCCGCACTCGCTCTTTCCGATAGGGGATGAGGGCGGTTCCCGCAGATCGTTTCAGGCGGCGTGCGCCCCAAAGCTCCGATCCAACGTGGATGGCGGCATAATCGAGGTGGAGGTCGGCGAGCGACGCTGTCCGGCCTGCGGCACGTTCACCTACAAAAATCTCTGTGACTGTGGCGGGCACACAACCCCGGTCTTCCGATGCCCAAAGTGCGGGCAGGAGATCGGGAAGGATCAGTGTCCCCGGTGCAACGTGCCGACGGTCTGCCTCCAGAAGGTCACCATCAACGTGAAGAGCGAGTATGCGGCGGCACTCGAGAACCTCGGGGTCAGGGACTCGGCAGTCACGCTCCTGAAAGGTGTAAAAGGTCTGATATCCCGGGAGCGGCCGGTGGAGCCGATCGAGAAGGGGATCCTCCGTGCGCTACAAAATCTTTATGTCTTCAAGGACGGCACCATCCGCTACGACATGATCGATCTTCCCCTGACCCACTTCCGGCCCGATGAGATCGGCGTCCCGGTCGATCGGCTCCGCAAACTCGGCTACGCCCACGATATCTACGGCCAGGAGCTCATCGAGTCTGACCAGGTGCTGGAACTCAGACATCAGGATATCCTTGTGTCGGAGGACTGCGGCGAGTGGTTGGTGCGGGTGGCAAAGTTCATCGACGACCTCCTTGTGAAGGTCTACGGGCTTGAACCCTTCTACCGGGCGGAAGAGCCACTCGACCTCGTGGGGCATCTCCTCATAGGGCTTGCCCCGCACACCAGCGCCGGTGTCCTCGCCCGGCTTATCGGGTTTTCGGAGGCTGCGGTCGGCTACGGCCACCCGTTCTTCCATGCCGCAAAGAGGCGGAACTGCTTTGTGGGTGACACCGAGATCGCCGTCTCTGATGGTCGGCGATGGGTCTCGATGCCTATCGGGCAGTTCGTCATAGAGAACTTCGATATCTCAAAGCCCGGTCTTGATCGCATGGGGACGTACTACTCCGATCCCAGGCAACCGTTCTACACACGGAGCATCGATACCCAGGGGGTTACCAGCCTCAAGAAGGTCACCTCGGTCTCGGTTCACCGGGCCCCGGCGCACCTGATCCGGTTTGCGACGCGGCGGGGGAAGATCCTCACAGTCACCCCGGACCACGCTATGCTGGTCTGGGATACCGGCTACCTGCGGAAGATACGGGCGCTTGAGGTGGATATAGGGGACCGTGTCCCGATCGAGGAGGGAGGGCTTATCATCAGCGATGAGGTCGTCGCCCGGGAGGCGGTCCGGGCGCTCGATGACCGAGTCTACTGCCTGACGGTTGCAGAGAACCATACCCTGGTTGCAAACGGTATCTTCTGCGGGCAGTGCGATGGTGACGAGGACTGTGTTATGCTCCTCCTGGATGGGCTGATCAACTTCTCCCGGGCCTACCTCCCGGAGTCCCGGGGCGGGACGATGGATGCACCGCTTGTCTTGACGACCCGGATAGATCCGGTCGAGGTCGATAAGGAGTGTCTCAACGTCGATGTCTGCGACCGCTACCCGTTGGAGGTCTACGAGGGTTGTCTCGCCTACGCCAGCCCAAAAGACCTCGATGAATACGTTGACCGGGTGGAGCGAAGGCTCGGGACCTCGAGCCAGATCGAGGGATTCTCTTTCACTCATCCGACATCCAATATATCGGCGGGGCCGCTTGAGTCGACTTACACGAAGCTCGGGACGATGCTTGAGAAGCTGGAGGCCGAGCTGGAGCTTGCCGATAAGATCCGGGCGGTGGATACCGATGATGTCGCGGAGCGGGTCTTGAATACCCATTTCATCAGGGATCTCCAGGGGAACCTCAACGCTTTTTCAAAGCAGAAGGTCCGGTGCACGAAGTGCAACGCAAAGTACCGGCGGATGCCGCTCGCCGGGAAGTGCACCCGGTGCGGGGGGAACGTCATTCCAACGGTCCATGAGGGATCGGTGAAGAAGTATCTGGAGATGTCGCGCGATATCTGTAGGACCTACGCGGTATCTGAGTATACGAAGCAACGGGTGGAGGTACTCTGCATGCAGATCGAGTCCACCTTCGGCGAGCCCCCGGTGCGGCAACTGGGGCTTGCGGACTTTATGTGAGGGGATGACTATGGCCCCGGCGACCGGGATCCTTGAAGCCCTCAAAGGTGGCAGGTCCGTCCCGTTCACCCCTCGCCGGCCGGAGATCGAGCCGGCGCGGGTTGGGGAGGGTATCCCGGCGTTTCTGTTGACGACGCCTGCATCCCGGGATGACCTGATCCTCCTCTTCTTCCACGGTGGAGGGTTCACCGGCGGTTCGACCGCCGGCCACCTCGATCTCTGTGCAAGGCTTGCGGATGCGGCAAGGGCAACGGTCTTCTCGGTCGACTACCGTCTCGCGCCGGAGCATCCCTTTCCGGCGGCGGTGGAGGATTCTCTTGCTGCCTACCGCTATCTGCTTCGCAGGGGGCATTCCCCGGCCGGGGTTGTGCCGGTGGGGATATCGGCGGGGGGGACGCTTGTTCTCTCGATGCTTCTTGCCATCCGCGATGTCGGGCTTGCGATGCCGGCAGCGGCGGTC
>JAAZOW010000279.1 GCA_012797575.1 Methanomicrobiales archaeon
CTTTGGTGAGCAGAGCACACTTTCTGCGATGTTTGTGTATGCTGCTGTCGTGACGATTGTTGCGATCATCGCGGTCATCCTGATCGGTCGCGCCGCTGCGAAGGCGAAGGGCGAGGACGAGACGGTAGCGGGATGAAACCCTATCGCTGTGGCACCACGATCTGACATCCATGAGCTCACATGACGACCGGGAGCTCGGTCTGGTATCGGGCGGGCAGGACGCCTCCACGAGACCACCGGTCACCGCCACGGTCATCAACTACGGCGAGACCCACCTCGATGAGCGGGTCTATGCACGACCTGAGGATCTCCAGGGTTTCACCCTCCGCCCAGCGGTCACCTGGATCAGCGTTGACGGTGTTTGCGACGGCGATCTGATCCAGGCAATTGGGGGTGCTCTCGGTATCCATCCGCTGACTCAGGAGGATATCATGAACACCCGCCAGCGCCCAAAGCTCGAAGACTACGGCGATTACCTCTACGTTGCGGTCCGTATGCTCTCCCCTGACGGGGATAGTGAGTTCCGGAGCGAACAGGTGAGCCTTGTCCTCGGTGCAGACTACGTTGTATCGTTCCAAGAGCAACCAGGCGGCACTTTTGAGCGCATCCAGGAACACCTGCGCGCCGGGGTCGGGCGGCTCAGGATCGAGGGAGCAGGGTATCTCTTCTACACCCTGCTGGATGCGACAGTTGACGATTATTTCATCGTGATCGAGATGTTCGGGGAGCGCATCGAGGCGATTGAGGATGCGGTGGTGGCAGAACCTGGCCCCGAGATCTTGCAGTCCATCTATGCCCTGAAACGGTCTTTAATCGCTCTCCGGCGGTCAGCCTGGCCGCTCCGCGATGTGGTGGCGGGGTTGGAACGGGGGGATTCACCCCTGATTCCTGGCTCGACACTCGTCTACCTTCGGGACGTATACGACCACACCATCCAGGTCGCCGAGACCGCGGAGACCTACCGGGAGATGATGTCTGGAGTGCTCGATATCTACCTCTCAAGCCAGAGCAACCGTACAAATGAGATAATGAAGGTTCTCACGATCATTGCGACCATCTTCATACCGCTCACATTCATCACCGGGTTCTACGGCATGAATTTTGTGCGCGCGTCTGATCTTGCGCATCCCGGGGGATACCCTTCAGTCTTTGCGCTGATGATCGCCGCCACAGGCATAATGCTCCTTTATTTCCGGAAGAAGGACTGGATATGATGAATTTTGGGAGATATCGCCATCTCCTACGTCCATCAGTCGATGTGTGGCGGGGCCCGGCAAAACTTCTATCCCCGGTCCTGGTCCAGGGGTGGTAAGGCGCCCACCCCCGGTTTGCCGCGCGGGGTTGCAGAAGGCCAATCCCGTCAGAGGCGCGTCTGGAGTATGATAGAGGTGTACGATAACAGAGAGGTGCCAAGCGCACCTAGAAGATACAATTTGCCAGGAAGAATGTGGCGGGAAGGCTCCTTCGGCCGCCACACCCTGACACGGTGGGAAGAGAATGCTCCTTTCCTGTCAACCCCAGGGTATATTTACCCATATCTTGATACAGTACCAGCGCCAACTAGGACACTGGTACGACAGCTGATGCCCGCGTCCAGTTTTCCCCAATCTGCGGTGGGCTTCAGTCGTCCTGCCCCATCCAGGTCACTCTTCCAGCCGTTGTGTGGACTGTTCATCCACAGATCTATACTGTTTCTGAACCAATATATAGGCACTGTTTATTGATTAACAATGGAGACAGTACGTATAGATGATATCAGGAGACGTTGCACCCACACCCTGGCCTGGACCACAATAAATTTCTTGATTGGTTGGTGTACGCTCGATATGGGCCCAATTTGCGCTAAATGCGGTAGTATCCAAGGACATAGGGGGAGGTGCTGGTCGCGGTACAATGTTGATCAATGCGTATTTGCTATCCGCTGTCCAGAGGGTAATCGCAAAAGATGGTCCCCCCGGGGGCGAGACCTCCTGCGGTGCGTCATCGGGGTAACCCCTCCCAGGTAGGAGATCTTTCCGCGCGCTCCGGTGTCTCTCAGAGGACGACGGCGGAAAGGAAAGTGAGGTCCCTTCGTGTCGTCCTGCCCCGAAGGCCGGCCCTCGTAAACATCCATGATCAGGATACGCGCCTTTGTCTCAGCCGCCTGCCGGCTCATCGCGGTCTGCCAGGGAATCCTTCCTGCACATCTCGCATGCCTGTAGCGAAGTCTCGGCGTCTTCCCAGACGGCGTCCGATACATCGATCATGAACGACGCAATCTCACCGGAGGGAAGTTTGAATATGTAGTGCCAGATCCAGGGTGAATCCCTCCTCCTTCGGTACTGGAGGGGCGGCAGGAACTCAGGCTTTTCGGTCCGCAAGACGCGGATGAGGGCGTCACGGACATCGGGGTTTGGGAGATCAGGAAATACCTCAAAGAGCTTCCTTCCGATCAGGTCTCTTTTCTTCATCCTGAGTATCTTCTCGGTCGCCCGGTTGATGTCCTTGAAGATGTACTCCCGGCCATCCTCGATCGGTTCGTAGATCAGGACGCCGTTGCAGGTGTTCTCGAAGAACGATCGGTAACGGGTCTCCTTGAAGGCCAGCTCCTTCCTGGTCATCCACTCCGTCGTGACATCCCGGAAGAGTATGGCGTACTCGTTCAAGGTACTCCTGCTGTCAAGGACGATCGGGGTGAAGACGACGTCGAAGTAGGCTATACCTGACCGGGTGCTCTGGATCTGCTGGTCTCGTCTCAACCGATCGAAGTCGCAGACGATCTCTGTCTCGGCGACCTCTCCCTGCTGGATCAGCTCGAGGATCTTTCCCTTGTAGCAGGAGATGCTAAAGATGTTCCCGTTCATCAGCTCCTGGAAATTCCTCAGGCCAAGGATATCCAGGGATGCGCGATTTGCATTGAGGACGATGCCGTCAGCCGTAAAGAAGATGATCCCACTTGGAACTGTCTCAAATATCGTCCGAATCTTTTTTTCCGAGTTCTTCAGGGCCGCTTCGGCGTTCTTCCACGCGGTGATATCCCGCAGGCTGATCATGATCCCCGGTTTTCCCACGTGGGAGACGGTAGGGGTGAATTCGAGGAGATAGATGTGATTCGTGCTATCCTCGATGTGTTGCATCTCGGTGAGGTAGGTGCTGGACTGCTGGATCCTCTCGACGTTGCGTTTGATGGCCGGGTCAGAGAATATGCGGAGATTCAGGTCGAAGAGGGAAGCACCGACGATATTCCTCTCCCGGTGGACGCCAAGGGTCCTGATGAAGCTCGTGTTCACCATAAGTATCCGGAGATCGGCATCCAGGACGACGATGGCATTTGAGAGCTGATCGAAGAGTTCTGAGAGCGGGACCCGGTGTGCTGGTGTGTATATCTTCGCTCTCCCGAACTGCCGCATGCTCACATCCCCGGTCGACTGGAGTACATCGAGATATTTGGAGACGGATGCGCGGTTCATGTCGAGCTCTCGGGCGATTGCGGATATGGAGAGGCCCTGTGGTGAGCGCTCTTTCAGCAGGTCGATGATCTTACCGAATTTATCCTGATACTCGTTCATGGGTGCTAGCTCACGGGATCGGCCGGGTTCCTCGGGACCGGTGCCCGGTAAGGGATCCCTACTGATCATTAGAGAAGGCAGGCTGTGCCAGAATTCACAATTTCGGTCATGAGCAGATAATTCCCGTTCTGTAGTCTGGTATCACGATCTGTATCTCACAACCTCCCACACTGCCACTTCTATAGCATGAAGGAGCCTCCACCCCTCCATCATAGCCC
>JAAZOW010000077.1 GCA_012797575.1 Methanomicrobiales archaeon
CATGGCGATCTGGCACCGTCCCCGTCGGATATGCAGGAGTGCTGCCCTTATATTCCTGGCCGTGACGACGTCTTCGCGGCCATCCTGGAAGAGCAGTCGGTCGCCGATCACGGGCTCAGTGAGCGGCATACCCTCGTCGATACGGCGGGAGAGAGCGCGATTGAAGAGGTGCGACTGGAACGCGCTCACCAGGAGGGAGAGGAGCTTTGGGGGGAGCGTCCGGAGCGCACCGGCGTAGTCATCCGGATCTGCGACGAGGTGGTTTGCCATCGCCCGCTCGTAGGTCATCTGGACCGGAAGTTCGGCGAGCGCAGCTCTTGCGTCGCGGGTCTCTGCGAAGCGTGCCCGGGCCTTTTGAGCCTCTTCAGTCTCCAGGGGGTATGCCCGGCCGATGTATGTGACCACAGCGGCCTCGTAGTCGCCCCGCAGAATGCTCTCACCGACGATGTGAGTGACCGGCCTGATGACACCAAACCTCTGCAGCCCGTAGTAGTTCGGTACCCCGGTGGACGCCACCCCTGTGACCTTGTGCACCCGTTCCGGGAGACACTCAGGGGTGCAATCCCGGATGAGGATATCGAACCGGTTTCCAAGAAGGCCCCCGAGGGTGAGCGGGTGCTGCGACCGCCCGATGACCTCGAGGGAGATATCTCCAAGGTTCACCTGCTCGATCGCCCCGGGCGCAAGACCGTAGATCGATATGAGCTGGGTGGTCACGGCATTCTTGTCCTTGGTTCCCGCCCAGGCGATCCGCCGGTGGCTGATGCCAAGCCGTTTTGCAATCTCCTTGACCGCCCGCTGGAGCTCCCAGTTCGTCTTGGTGAGCCGGCAGATCAGGTAAGGGCCGTCATCTACTTCCCTGAAGGGGAGGGGGATCTCATCGACGACGAAATCCTCAGGCTTCGTGCGGAGCCTTCCCCCGATCCCCCGGGTCTCGGATGCGTAGTAGCGCATCCCCAGTTCCTCTTCCAGGGGGTAGGGTGTGGACATCATAGCAGCGAGAGGTCCCCGGTGATCCGGTCGAGATCTTCGGTGCGGGCAGGCCCGAGACCGAGCGCCGTCACCGTCCCCGGCGGTATCTCGGTCATCCCGGCGTCCTGGATGATCGATACCGGGATGCCCGCCAGCTCAGCGATCGTCTTGAGTTCATAGAGCTCTCGATCGCTTCGCACCTTCAACACCACCTTCTTCTGCCCCTCATCAAGCCAGGCCTTTCTGGTGATCTTATCGGCCTTCTCGTAGGCTCCAATAGCAGCGTGAGCGATCTGTGCACATTTTTTGCCGCAGGACATCTTGATGTCGGCGCGCACGACCAGACACTGCTTCCACTTAAATTCCCGAGTATCAGGCATCTCATACTATCTGGGGTGCGATCCATCAAATACACACCCATGGGGATGTGGGGGTTGGAGCACGCCCCACGGCCAGGCGCAATGGCACGACTTTTCCCCATCTTCGCGCCCTCTGTAGTCATATTGAGGCCAGAGAGACAGGGGAGGGGGCTTTTTGCCCCC
>JAAZOW010000246.1 GCA_012797575.1 Methanomicrobiales archaeon
ACCGGGGACTCGGCCGAGGTGATGGGTGCGCCGGGCAGGTCGCTCCTCTCCGGGGAGCTCTACACCACCACACCGGACAGGAACATCCACGACGTCGCTGTCGAGATGATCCAGAAGGGTATCGGGGCGTTTCCGGTCATAGAGAACTCACACCTCGTCGGGCTCATAACCGAGCACGACCTTGTGAGGGCATTTGCGGAGGGGTGATCGGCAGTATGCGTGCTGTTGATGTGATGTCCTCTCCGGTATACGTCATCGCGCAGACTGATAACGTCGCATATGCGCGAAACCTTATGCTCCGGCATCGGGTATCGAGGCTCCTGATCATGGAAGGGGACGAACTTCGGGGGATCATCACCAAGAAGGACATCGCCTACCGGCTCAGGCAGACGGAACCGCTGTGGCGGCGCCGCCCCATCGATCGGATCCCGGTGAGCATCCTGATGACAGAAGATCCCGTCACGGTGACGCCGGAGACGAGCATCCATGACATTGCAGCAAAGATGCTTGACTGCGATATATCGGGGCTGCCC
Organism: Methanomicrobiales archaeon; assembly: GCA_012797575.1. Classification (GTDB taxonomy): domain Archaea; phylum Halobacteriota; class Methanomicrobia; order Methanomicrobiales; family Methanoculleaceae; genus Methanoculleus. Next base: position 534 of record JAAZOW010000246.1, read on the forward strand.
GTGGCCGAGGACGGGAAGGTCGCAGGCATCATCACCAAACTGGACATCATGCGTTCCGCCTACGTGCGTGGGCTCTCTGCCCGGGTCGATGAGATCATGGAGGAGGCGACCACGATCAGCCGCTACCACTCACTGGATCACGTCATCGATGCGGTGAGGGCGAGCAACGATAAACTTATCGTCGTTAACGCCAATGGTAGCCTTGCCGGCATCATCACGGAGAGCAATCTTGCATTTTACGAGTACCTGGATAGCCGGAGGAACCTACCCAGGAAGGATGTTACCCACCTCCGGAGAGAGGAGCCGGCGGGGCAGAAACGCTTCAGGTACGTCGTTGAGGTATCGGCAGTTGCAGAGGACATCATGAGCCGCCCGGTCATCACCATCCCCCCCGATGCATCCTTGCAGGATGCTGTCGGGCTGATGCTCAAAAGTCAGATCAACAGCCTTGTAGTCGTGGAGGATGGAGATATCCGCGGTCTGCTCAAGAGAGATGATATCATCAAGGTGGTTGCGAAATGAGCGACAAATTTCAGCTACTGGTCAAAGACGTGATGGCAAGACCGATCACCATTGCAAAGTCCGCTTTTGTCAGCGAAGCGCTTGAGAAGATGCTCAATGAGGATGTTGACCCACTCATCGTGACGAACAATGGCGCGGTCATCGGCACGACCTCCCGCGCAGCTATCGCCGAGACGCTCGGGAGCAGGAGGTCCCAGACGATGAAGGCCACATCCATCCATGTCGCGAATACGGTCGAGGAGGATTTCACCTCCGCATACCCGGACCAGGGGATCGATATCCTGGTGCCGCTCCTCCAGCGCTACAAGCTGATCGTGGTGCTTGACTCCGAGCACCGCCTCGTCGGGCAGGTGACGGCGGGGGACCTCCTGAAGGTGCTCCGGCCGCCGGGCGGACTTCTGGACGTCATGGAACCAGTGTACACCATCCAGGTCGAGGAGCGGGCTGTCCACCTCCGGCGGCGGATGCTTGATGGCGACATCGATCGGTTCATCGTCGAGGAGGATGATAGTGTCCTCGGCATCGTCACGGAGACCGATATCGCAAAAGCGCTCTATGCGTTCAAAGATATCGTGGAGGGGACCCGCCAGGAGTTCCGGATCAGAAACCTCCTCGTGCGTGACATCATGAGCACACCCCTGATCACCGTGGATGCAGACACGGATGTATCAGATGTCATCGATCTCATGCTCAAGAAGAACATAAGCTCCGTCCCCATCGTAGAGAGCGGGGGGATCGTGGGCATCGTCACCAGAAACTCACTCATCCAGGCCCTCTGAGGGGCCCAGAGACCACCTTTTTTGCACGATCAATAATATTAGTGCATCACGTCACCGTATCTTCGTATGTCACCGTATCTTCGTATGTCACCGTATCTTCGAAGATCTTGATGCCCTTTCCATGGAGCAGAGTATCCCCGCTTCCCATATGCCGGCATCCCCCATCCCGCGCCGGCCTTTTCTCCAGGTTCTCCCCATACCCTGGACCGTGGGGACATCTCCACGGGGGGTTGGGCAGACGGGGGGGCATGCGCCTCTCCCCTGTCTCTGGTTGCAATATACCCCCACCCCGCCCGGCCTCCGGCCTCCTCCCCCGCCCCCGGGGGGGC
>JAAZOW010000190.1 GCA_012797575.1 Methanomicrobiales archaeon
CAGACTGACGTCGATCCGGAGGCGGTAAAGCGGCGTTACGGCTTTGACCCTGCTTCCCCACTGGTACTCTTTGTTGGAAGACTTGCATGGCAGAAAGGGCCTGATATGCTGGTTGATGCAGCTCCAGGTCTTCTCCGGGAGCACTCCGACGGCCAGTTCGCCTTCGTGGGTGATGGGCGGATGCGCCGGAAGCTTGAGAGACGCGCCCGGGCCCTACCTGTCCGCTTCCTCGGGCGACTCGACGATGCTGACTACATATCACTCCTCAACGCAAGTGATATCGTGGCCATCCCGAGCAGAAACGAGCCTTTCGGGCTTGTGCTTCTCGAGGCGTGGAGTGCCGGTCGGTGCGTAGTCGCATCCGATGTCGGCGGGCTCTCTGAAAATATCGAGCACGAGACCGATGGCGTTAAAGTGCGACCTCATCCCGATTCGATCGCAGAGGGGCTCTCGGCAGTGGTGAATTCCCCCGGGCGATCGCTTCGTATGGGGAGGAAGGGGCTTGAAAAGGTGAGGGAATCTTTCCAGTGGAGCCACATCGCAGAGCGGTTGGAGGAGTCTTACAGGAGGGCTGCGAACCGCGACACGATCCCCTGCTGATCACCTGCTCACGCCAGCATGACGGCTGTGAGGTGCTCCATCAGGCGGAAGGGGTCTGATGAGACCACGGGCGTTCCTGCGTAGAGCTCCATCCCCCCGATATCTGATGTCCGGGTGCGGAGATCACCCCGATTCACCAACCACACGATATAAAGGTCTTCTTCACCGATCGGAGGCATGTATATCGCTACGTTATAGCTCTGCACCCCGATGTTCTGGTAGCATTCAAGCACCTTCGCAAGGGCCGGGACGAGATCGTGCGGCAGCTTCGCGATGATCCCGACCTCGTGCTCTTTCCTCGGCGTCAGGTGCGCCATGACCCGGGCGCCCCTGTAGGTGAACCCGAGCCCGATGGCGGCATGAGCTCTGAAGAGATCATCGTAGTATTCGGTCCCATAGTGGCACAGGTAATCCTCCCTGACCCGCTCGATCCGCACCTGAGCGGTATACGGGCGGTGGGTGAGCAGGATCTGGGCATGGGTGTGTACGACGCTCGCCCCTGCACGCCAGAGGAAGTTCCAGATGAGGAGAGGGTAGATCGCCCGGGGATCTGCACGGTGTGCATCCTGGCACCACCGGGTAGCTACGCTGACCATATCGGCTATCTGTGGTTCTGTGGTGATGCGGAGGCCTGGATCCCTGGCGATGATGACAGCGTGGAGGTAGTCGTACTTGGCGATGTTACTTGCCGTGACCCAGTGGTCACCAGCGATCCTTCCGAAGGTATCAGCAGGCGTCTCCTCAAGGGGGTTTGCAAAAGGTCCTTTCTCGGCCAGTGTCTGCACATCCTCCACATCTTTGGCACGTGGCGTCAGCACCGGACGGCGTGCCCTGATGGAGTTGAAGAGCGTGCTCTCCGAGGTCAGGTTATTGGTTACCCTGACGATCTGTTGCGTCTCGATATCGCCATACTTCTCCCGCACCCACTCTTTCATCGCTTCAGGGAGGACTAGGTGCCCGGGTTCGATGTACCAAGAGTATATCCGGGAAAAGATCCCGGCCATATCCGGTCCGAGTTCCTGAACGATGCCCGGCAACCTGGTGATATCAAGTTTGACCATGAGTCTACCGTATATCGATCCCGTAGCGGCGAACTACCCCGCCCGTGCGATCACCAGTCCATCCGACGATTTGCGATAGGAACCGCACCATAAAGCTCCCATATTCAGCAGCATGTACTCCGTTTCCGGAGTGGCATGTAGCGAACCGTTCCGCAGACAAAACAACCCCTCACCGTGTACCGTTCATCGGCCTTCGCTACCCTCTCACCTTCAGGGTAAAGCTCCAATGAACCGCCTGACTGTACATGGATCTCCATCATAAAGATATGGGTCTATACCGATCGCAGGGTGGAGGGACCCCGATCCCATCCCTGATATCACGACCGGACCCTTTCCGCTCCTCCCTGAACGCCCCTGCAGGGTAAAATAGGTTGCTGTGGTGGAGTGAGTTAGCGCGTATGAAGTTGTTCCCCTCATGGATCGTGATGTACCCTTTTTTGCGCTGATCACCCTGAGACTCACCGGTGAACGGGGGCAGGAGCATCTCGCACCCCGGGCACCCTATGAAGCTGGTCTGTCTCATGGTAAGACACGCTTGCCAACACCGTGGCGCCACTGCATCGACCCTTCGCACACCAGGATCTGCGCCTCGCCTATGCCCACCTGGAGGTGGAGTCACCGATACCATCCCGCGCAATCTCTGGCTCCCTATCGTGCTGGCCATCAAAGATCGGCGCGCCAGAGGCCTGTGTTTCAGGGAAGATGAGGTCCCTATCCTGTCAAAAGACCATAAATGCTAATATCAAACCTCACGCATATCTGATCACTCGTGGTAGATCTCCTGAGTTTTGCGCTGCTAAGCTTCTCCTCGATCATCATCGTAGTGAATCCGCTCGCCGCCACCCTGCTCTTCGTCTCCCTCACCGGCACGATGGAAGGGACGACCAAACTCAAGGTCGCGCTCGATTCAAGTAAGTTTGCCCTGGTCGTCCTGCTCGCCTTCACCATCGGCGGTGGTTGGATCCTGCAGCTCTTCGGGATCACCATCGAGGCGTTTCGCATCGCTGGTGGTCTCCTCCTCTTCGGCATCGGTATGGATATGGTCTATGCAAAGACGTCAAGGACACAGATGACCGCGACCGAGAAGTATGAAGGCCAGGATGCAGATGATATCGCGGTCATGCCGCTTGCGATCCCGATGATCTCAGGACCTGGTGCCATAACCTCTGTGATCGTGCTCATGAACGAGGCTGTTGGGATGGGGATCGCCGCAATCGCCATCGTCCCGGTCGCAGCCGTAACAGCCATCGTGATCACCTACTACATGATGCGCCACTCCGATATCATCGTCCAGCGCATCGGCCAGCGGGAGTACCGCGCCGTCAATCGGCTGATGGGGATGCTCCTCATCGCTATTGCAGTTCAGTTCATCATCATCGGGCTCCGGACGGCCTTTCCCATCCTCACCGGAGGCCCTGCATGAGCCGCGACCCTACGCCCACCAGAGGGCGGCCCTGGTCCGCGGTGGCCCCATCGGGGCGCCTCTACCGTGTTCATCCCCGTCTACAGGGTTTGGAGGAGATCTGCCCCAGCAATTGACTGCACCACCGCCTACCCAGACTTCCAGAGATCGGTGGCGATCCTCCCTGCCTTTAGACCGCAGGAGTGACCTTTATCACGGATTGCTCTCCAATCTATAGAGGTTCTTAATGCGAGGCGACCAGCATGTCTACATCAGCCTCACCACGGCTGGGCTCTTTATCGCCCCCTGGGTCTCTGCCCTCGACCCGGTCCTGATCGCCACGA
>JAAZOW010000248.1 GCA_012797575.1 Methanomicrobiales archaeon
ACACCACTAACCGGGGGTAGTGAAACATCATCCGGGACGCGCCCTCCCCTTCGTATCACCCAGCACTCCAAACCCGCCGTGCGTAGACCGTCGTAGCCCACCCGAGAAAGACCGTCGCGCCCACGACCGGGAGAAGAATCAGCCAGTGGATGGGTCCGGCGGTATCCACCGCCAACCGGACTATGAGGTTGAGGGGGTTATCGGGGATGGTCATGACGAAGAGGAAGATCACGACGAGTGCTGTCGAGAAGATGAACTGGGCGCTCGTCCGCTCACGGTAGTAGAGCGCTATGAGCGCTCCGATCAGGATGAGGAAGAGACCGCCCGCTGAGGCGTGGAGGACGATCGCGGTGGCACCCCTGACCACGATGCCGTTTACTCCGAGGAGAAAGAGCCAGATGGAGGCCTGGATCGGGACAAGAATGGCGCAAGCGGCAATCTTTCCCCAGACCATCTCGGGAAACGTGACCGGCGTCGATATGAGCGTCTCGAGCGTCTTTTGCTGGTACTCCTCAGTGATGAGATCGATGACCAGAGCCGCCGAGATGACCGCCGGGAGAAGGACGAGCAGCGGAATGAGGAGACCGTAGATGAACTCAAAAAAGTTCTCTGCATCAGCGCTGCCGGGGAAGTTCAGCTCGAGCGGGAAGGAGGCCATCCGGTCAGCCCGGACCTCCCGGAGCTCGCGCTCGTAGCCCTGGAGAACGTCTTTGAGTTTGACGTTGACGACACTTGACAGAAGATCGTTTTTGATGAGGTAGAGCGTGATCACGATCGGCTCCTCGGCGTCAGGCGGCGTATCCGGGACAAAGACCGCCGCTGTAATCCTTCGCTCGCGGAGCGCAGCGAGCGCCTGATCAGGGTCCATACGGAAAAGCAGGAGATCATCGCATCTCCCGAACTCATCGATGAGCGGAGAGTCGGCTCCGGCATACCCGATACCGTAAGTGGCCGTCGAGTAGCCCTCGAGCGCGTCCGGGTCGTACATGGCGGTGAGCCCCGTCATCAGAAACGACGAAAACATCGCGATGAAGACCTGCAGGAGGATGGCAAAGACGATCGTCTTCTCAGCAGAGAGGCCGAAGATCTCTTTCTTTGCGATAAGGCCCACCCGGCGGGCGTTCATAGAAGACCTCCCAGCAGGAAGTGGAGGTTATAGAGGCTATGCACCACACTTGCCGTGACAAGGCCGGGGCCGTAGGCACGCCGCCCCCCGAGCAGGAGGAACCCCCCGGTGATCAGGACTCCGGTGATATGGAGGAGGAGCGGCATCCAGAGCACCCCGAGCGAGAGGAAGAGAGCGCTACCGAATATCGACTCGCTGATCTGGGCGAGCGTGGCAAGGAGGAAGACCTTCTCGCCGGCGAGGAACCCGATGCCTATGACAGACGCTACGACGACCAGGTTCTTCGGTGTCAGGAACCGGGGACGTTCTCGCATGATGGCATAGATCCCGATGGACTTTGCCGACTCCTCGATGAACGCCGCAGAGACGATCAGAAGGATGAGGGAGAGCGGCATCGGGACGTTGAAGAAGAGGACCAGCACCATCATCTGGGCCATGAAGACGAAGGGTATCGAGAGGACGGCGAGGAAGAAGAGCGAGAGGCGCGGGCGGTTGCGGATGATCCCGCCTGACAGAAAGTCCACGAGCCGTGATGTGAGGGGTTTTGCTGAAAAGAGGCGCTCTTCACGGTAATTCATGATACCGACATAGAAGAGGATAGCGCTTGTGGCAAAGAAGAGCGCGGTCGAGTAGAGGTACTCGGCGGTGGTGAACCCGTCGCCCTGGAGCTCAAGGACGACCAGGGTGAGGGGCGATATGATGCTTACGACGTGGGTGTTTGCAAAGACCGTCGGGAAGAAGAGGTAGGCGGTGACGAGGGTTGAGAAGAAGATCGAGACGAACGAGAGTTCTTTGAAACTCCGGGCGGCCATGCCGATGATCAGGGCACCTGCCAGGAAAAAGAAGATGACCGGGATGAGGGGGATGAGGATTCCCACCGGCGCACCGATGAGGAAGGTGATCGCGGCCGCGACGAGGAGCATGATCCCGAGGTATGGGAGCGCTTTGCCGATGACGATCGCGGATGGCCGGACCGGTGCGGAGAGGAGGGGCTCCCCGGCCCTCCCCACCCGCTCGTTCATCACGCTCATCATGAAGAACTGGGAGGCGAAGTAGAGAGGGAAGATGAAGACAAAGACGAGAACGATCGAGTCGAAGGGAAGCGGCGGGGAGAGGTGGGACGGCGTCTTGAACTGATCCGTAACCTGTTCCCCTGAGAGGATACCGGTGTAGCGGGAGAGCGGATGGTCGCTCCCGATCTCGACGAGGTGCTGCCTGAGGTCGCCCTCCAGGATCGGCATGGTCGGCGGGGGGAGGAGGGATGTGCGGTCGACCGGATCGGATGGAACGTCGACCTGTTGCCCACTCCCCGCGACCACAAAATCGATCTCGCTCTTCACGTACTGGAGGTCAACCCAGAGCGGGTATGCGGCGAAGAGATCCGGCTCTTCGGCGGCAACGCGGGAGACGTATGCCCCATAGACGCGTTCGAATGCCTTTAGGGCCGCCTGTCCTCTCTCGGTATCGGAGACGGATATCTCCTTCTGGAGTATGACGATATCGTAGCGGTCCCGGTCTTCCAGGAGGGCGGGACCGTCTGCGACGGTGACGATGAACCGGCTATCAGGGGCGACGATCCGGGCAACGTCAGGGTCATCGATACCGATGCAGTACATGCCGTCCTGCATATGGATGCCGCCCTGAGCGGCAAGCGCGGTCGCCAGTATCAGGAGGAGGAGCAGTCCGGCCGCAAGTGGCAGGACGTGCCTTCCCACCGTGGTCATCGACCGCTTCATCTCCCAGGCGGCTATCGTCCGGATGGAGGAGAGCATGCGCATAACAGTCCTCAAAGAGCGTCAGAGGTGTCGTATCTCTCCAGCAATCTATTAGTAGTCATCGGTAGTATAGGAGGAGCATCAACGCGGTTGCGGCTCGCGCTCTCATCAAACGCTACGGCGACTTCTCGGCCCTCGACGGCGTCACGTTCGACCTCGAGGACGCAGAGATACTCGGGGTCATCGGCCACAACGGAGCCGGCAAGACGACGCTCTTAAAGATCATGGCCGGCCTCATAGCGCCGACGTCGGGGGATCTCACCATCGGCGGGATCGATGTCGTCAGGCGGCCGGCTGACCTGAAAGAGAATCTGGGTTACCTCCCTGAGGAGTCAAGGCTCTATGAGACGATGACGGTACCCGCGTACCTCTCGTTCTTCGGCGAGATCTACGGCATGTCAAAGGCCGCCATCAGGACCCGGCGTGACGACCTTCTCCTGGGGCTCGCGCTTGAGGCGGAAGGGAAGAAGATCGCGGAGCTCTCAAAGGGGATGAAGCGAAAGGTTGCCATAGCACGGTCGCTGATGCACGATCCGGGTCTGCTCATCTACGATGAGCCCACGTCAGGCCTCGACCCCATGACCTCCCGATCGGTGCTCGACTACATACGGGACCTCCGGGAGGGAGGCAAGACGGTGATCTTTTCTGCCCACAACCTCTTCCAGGTGGAGGAGGTCTGCGATCTCGTCCTCATCCTGCGCCGTGGTGAGGTGGTGGCGAGAGGTACCATGCCCGAGCTCCGGGAGGCCTTCGGCTCGATCACCTACCAAGTCTTCTTCCGGACCCTGGATCCAACAACCTTCACAACATCAGTCGAATACTCGGCTCACGACGGCCGCTACCTGACCACGGCCCGCACCGTCGATGAACTGAACCGGACCACCGCAACGCTCACTGCCGATGGTGCTGTAATCGAGCAGATAGAGTCACACTACCCGACGCTTGAAGAGATGCTCCTGCGGATCGGGAGGTGACCCGACCGATCGCGCCCGCAAAAAGAAGCGGCTTGTTCTCAATAGATACTGCTGTCACCCTCGCTCCCTCCCCCGCAGGAGGTGAGTGCAACGGCAGATCTCCCACGCCGATCCCGGTCTCCCGGGCACGGTCTTCCCCACGTCTCCACCGAAGCAGGATATATATAGAAGGGATGTATATCAGCCCTTAGAACTCCACTGGATAGGGGTACCCGGTCCGCCTGCACCAACCCCCATACCGGCAGAAGACGGTGCGGGTTGGCCGGGCCGTCGGGCGCGCCATCCCCAACGAGAGAACCTCCCGGTATGCATGCAGGGAGGCCGTCACTGAAACGATGTGCAGAGGATCAGGTGCAAGCACAAAATTGAATCTACAGCGGGCCTGAAGGGGTTCGAACCCTTGGCCTACGGATTAAGAGTCCGTCGCTCTGCCGACTAAGCTACAGGCCCATGCATCTGACCTAGTAGTGTAGTACGGGATAGGGTATAAATCTTGCGGGGCCCTCCGAAAATCGCCGATATGGAATCCCTTAATAGTATGAGAAGTTACACCATTGTACGCATGCCTGAGGCGGTCCAGAGCGTTTCAAAAGAACGTGTCAAGTACATCATCTTTGGTTGTGGGAGCACCGGCTACAATGTTGCTGAGGAGCTCGAGCAGGAAGACGAAGATCTCATCATCGTGGATAAGGATGAGAAGCGGGTGGAGGATCTTCGCGACCAGAAGTATGAAGCGTTCGCCCGCGACATACGCGATCCGGATCTCCTGGAGGGGCTTCCGGTGCCGGAGGTCGCATTCATCCTCACAAACGATCGGGATGCCAACCTGGCCGCGCTCAAGACCATAAAGAACCGGTATCCGGCAACTTTTGTTATCGCACGCGCCACCGACCCGGTCGGCGTCGACCTCCTCCAGCAGGAAGGCGCCGATATAGTCCTCTACCCCCAGGAGGTGGTTGCACGAACCGCTATCCACCACATCAGGCAGCTCCACTCATCGAGACTCGCCCTGCGCCTCTATGATATGCTTGCCTCCTGGGAAGGAACGCTCTGTATCGTCACCCACTTAAACCCCGACCCCGATTCAATCTCGAGCGCCATGGCGCTCTCGATGATCGCGAGGCACGCGAGCCACAACAAACTTGAGTGTCGTATCCTCTACGACGGTGATATCGGGCATCAGGAGAACCGGGCGTTCATCAACCTCCTCGAGATCAAGATGGAACGGATCACCCCCCAGGTCCTTGAGGAGTGCAACTACATCGCCCTGGTCGACTCGTCGGGGCCGGGCGTGAACAACAAACTTCCGAAGACCACCCGGGTCAACATCATCATCGATCATCACAAGAACGATGAGCACCCTTCTGTCGTCGCCGATTTCATCGATAT
>JAAZOW010000211.1 GCA_012797575.1 Methanomicrobiales archaeon
ACATGATCAAATATCCCCCCCTGTCGCATGGCATGCAGGGTCTCCTCGACCATCGTGTACGCCGGGCCCTTTCCGGTCCGGTTCCCATATCGGAGCAGGAATAGGAGTTTATTTGGGGCCGGGAACTTGGGCGCATCCCCGAATCCACCGTTCTCCTCATCAAAGAGCCGAAGTAGGGTGGTATAGGCATCGTCGAGGGTGGACTCCGAGAGCTCATCCCCACCCGAGGGGGTGCTGGCCACACTCTTCAGCGCATCCAGCACCTGCTCGCCGGTCTCCTCGAGATCCTGCCGCCGCGTCTTCCAGATCTTGCTTATGCGGGGGATGAGGTCCAGCAGACCGGTCATCCCATATCGGCTCTCCTTGGGAACATAGCTCGCCGCAAAGAACGGTCCTCCGCCGGGGGTCATGATGATGGTGAGGGGCCATCCCACGGCGGTCCCGCTCAGCATGTACGCGGCGTCTATGTAGATCTGGTCGATGTCGGGCCGCTCCTCACGATCCACCTTGACGCAGACAAAGACGTCGTTTAAGAGTTTTGCAATCCGGGGGTCTGCAAACGACTCCCTCTCCATGACATGACACCAGTGGCAGGTCGAGTATCCTATGGAGAGGAATATCGGCTTATCTTCCTCCTGCGCCCGAGAGAATGCCTCATCACCCCAGGGGTACCAGTCGACAGGGCTGTGAGCGTGCTGGAGCAGGTATGGACTTTTTTCACGGATGAGCCGGTTGGGGGGCGAATCTCCCGGGACCACTACATCCGGGTCGTGTCCGCGTGCTGGATTCATATACCTGACGTGCAGACGCATGATGATAAAGGTGACTCTTACAGGTCAACCACCCCGCGCCTGTTGAGCGAAGGCCTGCGAACGGCTCAACAAGGCAAAACAGTAGGCCGGGGGGCAACAATGCAGAAACGTTACGGGCTACAAGAACGGACGGACACCTCCCTGGCCTGTCCCACTTCCGGGCACGCCGAACCCGACGGGCCCTCTTCCCGCTACTCCGGAAAGGGCCGCACCCTCTTATCCGGATCACACGGCCCCCGCACAGCGGGTATCCTCTGCCACACACTCCACCCGTCAGGTCCATACCTCACGGTCGCGTCGCGCACGCTTCACGGCCGACCATGATCAAAAAGATGGGACTCTGTCACTCCGCGATAGAGATCTCCTTCACCTCTTCTGCAGCCACCTCTATGTAGGGAACATCAACGGTGAGTAGACCGTTTTTGAAGATAGCCTTCGCCCGGTCGGGATCGACAGGACAGCTTATAGCGTATGTGCCGACGTAGCGGACATCACCGCGGACCGCATCGATAGAAAAGCCGGTCTCCTGCATCTTAAAGGTGATATCTTTCTTCTCAACACCCGGAAGCTCGATCTCGATGTGAAGATTCTCTTCATTCTCATCCGAATAGACACAGACGTACGGTGCGACTCTCAATGCTGCCATTCTGGTAACCTCCTGAATGGCAACAGGGATGCAGGAGAGATATTTAACTGTTGTCTCTGGTCGACCTGCCCCTCCCTCCAGGGGTGGTAGTGCGCACAGGAAAGGGAGGGGTTCTGCTCCCTGGCGAGAGGCTTTATTTAGTGGCCGTCAAGTATCATACATGAGTGAGCGGTTCATCTCCACCCGGTATCGCACCGACTGTTACCACTGCGGCGAGGATGCAGATCAGATCATACAAGCGGTCTCTGCGCAAGCGCAGGTGGTCTGCTCAAACTGCGGCGCGACGCGAGTTTTTATTCCACGGTTCGAGACCGCAGGAGTGATCGGCACCTGCACGCCTATTGGGCGCTACGATCTCTGGGACATCGAGACGGAGGCGTGGTGCAAACATTGTGGGGTCTCCGGGCCCCACAACCTCGTGGTGGGGAGCGGGCACCTCACGACCCGATGCGGGAACTGTGGCTACATGCACTTCTATCGGTTCAACCTCGAGTACATCGATGAACAGTTCGCCGATAGAGGAGAGGTCAGCGCTCCTCCCGGATCATCGTGATAGCCTCTTTCGGGCACTCATTCGCACAGATGCCGCACCCTTTGCAGTAGTCGAGGTCGATGTTGAGGTCTTCGTCGATGACCCCGTCCGGGCAGTACTGAGCACAGAGCCCGCAGGCGTTGCAGGTCTCCCTATCCACGACAGGTCGAAACGTCCGCCATGACCCTGTCTTTCCCGAAGACGCCTCCGTGGGTCTGCTTAGCGCAAGCCTCTCTCTCATACCTTCAACCCCCCATACGCCGCCTCAGCGGCCTGCACATTCCGTTCATCGGTAAACATCTCCCTGATCGCTTCCTGCACTGAGGGGAGCGTGACGATACCCATCTTTGCGAGAGCGCCGAGCACTGGAGTGTTGAGGATGGGGCTCCCGGCGATCACAAGATCCCTGGCAAGCGCAATCCCGGTCAGGTCGACGTGGAGACAGGACGCGCCACACCCTTCAAGCGGATGGGCGCTGTTTAAGAGAACCGTCCCATCGCCTTTAAGGCCCTGTAGGACATCCACGACGTCCATGATGCTCGTATCAAGGACAATCACGAGATCGGGCTCATGGATCTGGCTGTAGATCTTGATCGGTTCGGCATCTATCCTGACAAATGAGACGACCGGCGCCCCACGCCGCTCCGCCCCGTAGAACGGGCAGGCGGTTGCATACTTTCCGTCCCGGAACGCCGCAAGAGCGAGCAGGCGGGCAGCGGTCACGCCGCCCTGACCACCCCGGGAGTGGATCCTGATCTCATACATCTTCGTTCACCCCAAACCAGGTCTCCTCACCGGGACGCCGATCCCTGACAAACCCTGCGATATCATTGTAGGTGACCTCCTGGCCACCGAGGCCGGCGATCACGCTGTAGGGTTCGATGCCGGTCTTTGCCCGGACGGAGCCCGCGATGACGCCGCCGAAACCGAAGGAGTAGTCGCGGTCGATCACCACAACCTCCCGCCCGGCAAGGTCGAGATCGGGGAAGGGTCGGAACCAGCGCAAGCGCATGGACCCGGCCCTGATCCCATCATCGCGGAGGCGGTCGACCGCCACCTCCGCCTCTTTCCCGAGCGTCCCCATGGCGATGACGATGACATCGGCATCATCGCACCGGTAATCCTCGGTGGGAGCGTAGGAACGCCCGAATCGCTCTGCAAACTCACGTTCAACCTCCGCGATGACGCCTCTTGCATCGCGCATCGAGCGCTCAATGTCCCAGCGGAACCGGAAGTGATCGTTCGGTCCGGTCATGGGCCCATAGACACAGGGGTTCTCCGTATCGATGGCATGCGGGAGGTGGTAGGGAGGGAGGAAATCGCCGATCTCTACCGTCTCAAGCGACTGCATGATGTGGCTGAGCGTAAATCCGTCCAGGTTGACCATCACCGGGAGGAGGACCCGCTCATCCTCGGCAATCTTAAACGCCATCAGGGTAGCATCGTAGGCCTCCTGGACCGTGCTCACGAAGACCTGCAGCCACCCGGTGTCGCGCTGGGAGAAGGCATCGGTATGCTCGGCCCAGGTATTCCACCCGGGTCCGAGAGCACGGTTGACGTTTGCCATGACGATGGGGAGACGCGCACCCGCAGCCCAGTGGACCATCTCATGCATATAGAGGAGGCCGTGCGAGCTCGTCGCCGTGAAGGTGCGGACGCCGCCGACGCTCGCCCCGATACAGGCGGCCATAGCCGAGTGCTCGCTCTCCACCAGGATGTACTGGCTCGCGAGATCGCCGGCGTTGATGTACTCGGCGATCTGCTCCACGATCTCGGTCTGGGGGGTGATAGGGTATGCAGCGATGACGCCTGGTTCTGCGGCCTTTGCCGCAGCTGCCACCGCCTTATTGCCGGTCGCTATCGTCAACATGCTCCCGCCTCCTCGCTGGCGAGACGTCGAATGCTCCGCTCAACCTGATGCCGCATCTCATCGAGGATCTCAGGGCTCATGTTCTTGAACCGACCCTGACCCCCGATGTACTCCTCGAGCGGCGCAGGTCTCCTCATCGCGGCCCTCGATGGGCCGCTGATCGCGAGTTTCCCGAACTCGCGTTCGTAGAGGACCCACATCCCGGTCTTCACCGCAAGCTTGCCCATCTCGACGGTCTTCTCAGAGGGATAACGCCACCCGGGTGGGCATGGCGCAAGGATGTGGATGAACTTCGGTCCCGGGATCGAGAGCGCCTTCTTCACCTTCTTGTAAAGGTCAAGGGGGTAGGCGCTACAGGCGGTCGCCATGTAGGGGGGGTTGTGTGCCTCGACGATGCGATCGAGGTCCTTCTTGGCCGTGAGCTTGCCGCCGGGGGTCGTGGTGGTGCGTGCCCCAAGCGGTGTCGAGCCAGACCGTTGCATGCCGGTGTTACCGTATGCCTCGTTATCATAGCAGATGTAGAGGAAATTGGTACCACGCTCGAAGGCGCCGGAGAGCGCCTGAATCCCGATATCAACGGTTCCGCCATCCCCCGCATAGACGATGACGTTGGTCTTCTTTCCAAGTTTTGCAAACGCATCGCTCATGCCTGAGGCACAGGCAGCGGCTGCGGCAAATGCTATATTATATACCGGCACGTTCATCGCCGTGCCCGGGTAGATCCCCTGGAGGACGCTGGTGCAGCAGGCAGGCACGACCAGGACTGAATCAGGGCCGGCCGCTTTGAGCACATAGCGCAGACACAGGGAAGAGCTGCACCCCGCACAGGCGGACGTGCACTTGAGCAGATACTCCTCCTTCGGAATCGCGGACAAAATGCTTACACTCCTCTTCACTATATTTGTCACTGATTGTAATGAGGTTTTTGTGGTTTCGGCCGCGAAAAACACTGCACCTTCCGAAAAGATGAGCGGCGGGAGATGGCGTAGCGCCAATTGGTGCCGGAATAACACATCTAGGGATACCGGGGCGGGGGCGACCCGATCGGGATGTGGTGATCAATTACGGCCAGGAAGGAAGGAATTCTAAAACTGAGGATACAGGGGGAAGATCGGGCGTGAAATGTGATCGTATCGCCTCCTCAGCTTCCAGGTTCCTCTCCCAGAGTGCGCGCTCCCTGCAATAGCATCGGACGAAGGGCCCGACGGGCGAGGCCGACGTAGCAGCCCAGGCAGAACGGCGTGCAGAGCCAAACTCCCATCTCCAGAAAGGGTAGGGGGCCACCCCGGCGTATTCGATAACGATAACTCTCGAGGTTCATCTTCATGTAGGCCGGCGCGATCTCCTCAAACCAGCGCGCCCAGGTGATCCTGCCTCCGGAGACCGGGCGCGAGATCTCGTCGACAAAAGCCCGGATCTCCTCACCCCGGGATCCCTCCACGAGATGCGGTACGTAATCGTCATCGACGATGAGCGGCGTGATCTCGTGCTCCCCGATGACACCACCACCCCTGAGGTCGACAGAGAGTATGAACGCCTCGCGCGAGAGGTTGTGAGGCCAGTGAGGATCGAACTGAAACATACCGAGTGAGTAGGCGATGAGTCCACCACGGTAGCGCTCTATCGCCTGCATGGTATGAGGATGGTGTCCGAGGATCAGGGTTGCCCCCGCATCGACGAGCCGATGGGCGAGGCGGATCTGCCGGGGGGAGGGGTAGTAGGCCATCTCTGTTCCCCAGTGCAGCGAGATGACGATATGGTCACACCTACCCGTAAGGAAGGCGATATCAGCGAGGATATCTTCCTCGATCAATCGGTTGACCGTGAAACCATGGGCTGACGAGAATCTGCCTGTTGTATACCCTGCAAACCCGACAGAGATGCCTTTTCTCTCGACGATGACCGGTTCCTGGCGATCCTGCACCATCGACCCCCCCAGGGGGAGGATGCCCCGGGTCTCTAGTGCCGTCAGGGTGTCTGAAAAACCCTCAACACCGAGGTCGGCGGAATGGTTGTTTGCTATACTAACAACATCGAACCCCGCATCCAGAAGATACTGAGCGGCCCTGGGGGGGGCGGAGATCACGTGATGCTTCTCCGCCCTCTCCCCCCTCTCCGAGAGGGTTGTCTCCAGATTCCCAAAGAGGAGGTCTTTGTCCCGGAGGGCATGCAGAACCTTCTCAAACGGATGCTGGCCATTCATCGTCTGCAGCCAGATGTCTCCTGCTGCCATCAACTTCAGGCTCTGCATTCTTCTCACACTGATATGCCCCACCTGTCCAGCGGCAGCTTCTGCACCAGAAACTGATACTTGCCGCGCCGGGTGCGGGGAATCTCTGTCACAAAGTGGATGGTCACGTCCACGTCACCCTCGAACTTTTTGTCGAGCTCACCGAGGATATATCCTGTGTCCCGGTCATTGTACCCGGGTTTCTTGATGAGCCGGAGAAGCACCTCACCAGCTCGTTCCTGGTAGAACTGGAACTGCACGACGTTATCGAAGACATCGGAGTGCATGTTAACCGCTGTCATCGAGATGAGTCGGTGATTGTTCGTCACGATGAAGTCCTGGAGCCTCCCTTCCACGCGTTCGAGCAGCGGATAGTGCCGACCGCAGGTGCAAGGCCCGGTTGCCGCCGTGGCGAGATCCATCGTCCGATACCGGATGAGTGGGCAGATGTAGTTGGTGAGGTTGGTGGCAACGACCTCGCCCAGCACGCCCGGTCCTTCCACAGGTCGACCGTCCCGCCCGATCAGCTCGACGACCCCGTATTCAGGGAAGATGTGGTAATGGGTGCTCTCCTCACATTCTCCAGCGAGCACGGTCTGCTCCGAGTTCCCATACCAGGAAAAAACCCGGCACCCGAACGCCTCGGCAAGAAGATCCCGCTGCCAAGGGTAGAGGTTCTCAGAACCGCAGAGGACGGCCTTCACCGTCGGGAAGGGCGCGACCCCATGCTCCACCATGTAACGGGCCAGTATGGCCGCCGTGGAGGGATACGCCTGTATGAACCGTGGCCTGAACCGCCGGATCTCGCGGATGTAGGCCAGCAGAGCCTCTTCGGTCATGTGGTAGGCAGACATCAGCAGCCACCGCCCAAAG
>JAAZOW010000101.1 GCA_012797575.1 Methanomicrobiales archaeon
ACGATTCCGACCTGATCCACGACAAAAAGCCTCCCGGTTCCATCATCGGGTGAGGTGACCATCATGGGCGCGACGAGGTTCTGCGCGACAAGCTCAAGGCCGATCTCAGCCTTAAAACCTGGTACCGGAGACAGATTCGTCAGAGATCTGTTGTTCTCAAATGACGCAGCAAGCGGAGATCGGGCGTTTGAGAGATCCATTGTGCTACCGGTCATGTGAAGCATCATCTATCACCTGGCCTTGGTGTCTCATCATGGGCGTTGCTCAATCTCGCCTTCCCTGCACCCGCATCTGCAATGAGTGCGAGGATCGGGGGCGATGCTATGATGGGGATAACGTTTGCCATGCAGAGCAGGACACGGTATCAGATATGATAAAGATTACCCCGAGTTCTGGATCGACTAAACAGACTCTTCATCCACCGGGTGATACGCCGTCACCTTTGCGACATACCAAAAGACCACCCATGAGAGTGCGATCACGATCACCCAGACTCCGACGATCACCGGCAAGGGGAGGGGTGTCGCGTAGGCCGGGCCACCCGGGACAGGTATGATCTGGTAGAAGGTCCATGGTGCACGTGCTGCCTCCCGCACAAACCCCATGACGTTCACGATCGCCGTCCCGAGGACGCCGGCCGCGAAGGCGGCGAGAAGCGAACCCCGGGTGAGGTATCCCCACTGCCCCTCTTTCTCCTCGCTCGTCAGGATGATGACGGCGAGCATGGCGATCGCGGCACCGATCGCCGCCATCACAAAGAGCGCGACGTACTTCAGCGACATTCCTCCAATAGGGTTGATCCAGGCTCCGGGATCATCGATGAAGAGTGCCCCGAGCCAGGCCGGTTGGATGAGGACGAACGCAGAGATGGCGGTCATGACGAGAAATCCTTTGAAGATCGTCCGGATGGTGCGGTTCTCCGGCCGGGAGAGGAGCTGGTCACGTCGGGTGAGGAAATAGGTTCCGATGGTCAGAAAGAGTCCGGAAAGAAGCGTCACCATCATGAGCATCGCCCAGGCCCGGGGACCGTGCATGGCCATCATGAAAGCGGTCGGCGAGTTCTCCTGGATAGCGGTCATATACAGTTGCCCGAGGATCGGCTGCATGATCAGTCCCACAAGTCCCCAGACGATCCCGTACGCCGCCACCCAATCCCACTGTTTCTTGGCAGCGAAGCCTTTCTGATCGATGTAGTGGACGCTCGCAAGCGCCGCGATCAGGAATCCGAAGAAGGCGACGGCGGCAGCGATCCGGTGGAAAGTGAGCTCCCAGAGGGTTGGATTGAACCAGAGCGCCATGGCCTGATCAAGCGTCATCGGGAGCAGCCCCGCTTCAGTGAAGGTGAGCGACCTCACCCCCGGCGTCAGCATACCGGCGGCAAGCGTATCGATGGTGACGGTCTGGACGAAGACGCTGATCGCGTAACCGAATCCAAGCGCGAGGTGCACACCCGGCCGGATCCGATCCCAGGCAAACCAGAAGACAAAGAGCAGGGTGATGATGACCCCAAAGAGAAGGAAATATGCAAAGATCGGCCACCAGTAGAGGTGGAAGATGTTCATAGAGAGGTCAGGAAAGAGTGCGATGAGGGCCATCATTCCACCGGCCGCGAACGTCGACCCCGCCGAGAAGAGTATGAGGACAAAGAGTGTGAGCGACCGGGCCAGGTTCTTGTAGCGCATACGCCCATAGCGGAAGTAGAGGAGCGCCGTAACGATGATGACCCAGGAACCTCCGACGTGCAGGTTCGCAAAGACGATATGGGTCAGCATGGCAAACGCGATGACGGCAGAGCGACTTATATCCCCAACGCTCTGGATGGGTACACCGGATGTGGCGTAGTGTGCGGTACTCTCTCGGAGATCATCTGCAAGGATATCTGTTGAGGATATAGTCCCACCCTGAAGCGGGACGATGACGACCGAGAGGATGATGAGATAGGCTATGATCGCTATGATGACCGCGGATATGAGGGTGAGCCTCTTCCCGGACTCTTCTTCCACTGCCCTTGTTTCTCGTGCAACCATTCCTGTACCTCCTCTAAATTGGTGAGGGGAGCTTTGTGAACCCGAAATACCAGAAGACGTATATCGCGATCCCGATGTAGATCGCGATCACAACCCACATGGCGTAGGTCAGCGCCCGCTCCCGGGTCATACTTTCTCCTCCTGCTCCGGGTGATAGGACGTCACCCGTGACGTGAACCAGAAGACCGCAAAAGCCAGCCCGAGGGCAAACATCCAGACTACAAAGATCTGATGGGGCGGCACCGGTGTCGGGTAGGTTTGCCCTCCGGGCACCGGGACAATTTTGTAAAATAACCACGGAGATCGTGCAGATTCGCGGACATACCCCATGACGATGACGATCCAGGAACCGAGCACTCCGGCGATGAGCGCCGCCGCCCATGACGCACGGGAGAGGTTGCCCCATTCTTCGTCCCTGCGTCCGCGGAGCACCAGGAGATCGATGCCGATGATGAGTGTCCCGATGACTATCAGGACGAGGATGGCGATGTGCTTGTAGTACATGAGCCCAAGCGGGTTAGCCCAGGTTCCAGGATCGAACTGCATGATCCCCCCAAGCCACGCTGGCTGGACGAGGATGAACCCCGCCACCCCGGCGACTATGGCAAGCGCCCGGAAGACATTTCTGATATCATGCCGCCCGAGCTTGACGAGAAGATGCTCCCGCCGCTCGATGAAGTAGACCGAGGCGGTGACGACGAGGAGGGATAGAAAGCCGATCATCATGAGCATCTCCCACGCCCGTGGTCCGGTCATGATGTTGGCGAAAGCCTGGTTCTGGTGTGCGAATATGGAGTACATATACCAGATGCCAAGGAGGGGCTGGATGACGAGGCCGGCAAGTCCCCAGAGGATACCAAACGATCCTGCCCAGTCCCAGTATTTTTTGGACGGGGGATCGGTCCGATCACGGAAGTGTAGCATCGCGAGAAAAGCGATCAGAAATCCGAAGAAGGAGATTGCGGCGGCGACCCGATGGAACTGGAGCGGCCAGAGG
>JAAZOW010000032.1 GCA_012797575.1 Methanomicrobiales archaeon
GAGAGCAGGGATACTTTGCTTCATGGAAAGGTACTCAGCCGTGGCGCTGCCCTGGAGCGGGGAGGAGGGCCTCGCAATGTGAGCGGTACTGGTTGCCCACGAACGCAAACCCGACCCCGGGTTCCAGCAGGAATTCACGTACGTGCGGTACTTTCTCTGCAGACGATGTTTTTCTTCCTGGTCGTGAATGTGAACTACCCCGCGCTTGCGGGCGGGGTTTCCCGGCTATCATCCCCCTCCCCATCGGGAGCGAGTCCACAGGCCCTTCGGCGCGTTTTGCGCCTGATCCCCCTATCTTACGGGATCGTCAGGACGACCCGCTCTTTCGTCACCTTCCCGGCGATGAAACGAGCAAGGACGACGAGGGCTACCCCTGCGGCTGCGAGGATGCCTTCCGTCGCCAGAGAGAGACCTGGTACAACACCCTGGAGCCCGACGATGAGGAAGATGAACCCGAAGATGAAGAAGAACCCAAGGATCTGGTTCTCTCGCATCCCGAGCGCGAGCTGCGCCGCGCCGATGAGACCGGCCGAGGCGATGACCCAGACTGGGACGACGAATGCGAGGTGGAGGATGAGCAGAGGATCGACGGCGATCGGCATGCCCGTGATAGCAGAGGCTGATACGGCGATCACCACAGCCGAGAGGAGGGTGGTCAGGTACGCCGGCACCGTGATCCCGACTGCCTTCCCCTCCCAGAGGCGACGGAGCGATACCGGAGCGCAGAGGAGCGTCTCGATGGTGCCATCCCGCTTTTCGCGGAGGAAGGTATCAGCGCAGAAGATGTAGCCCATAAAGACCCCGACCGGGAGGGTGATCGCAGCGATTCCGCCCGTAATGGCTGTAACATCACCTCCGGCGCCCGCAGCAATCCCGGCGGCTGTCATGGCCGGGAACCATACGGCAAAGATGAGTGCGGATATGACGACGCTCCTGTTCCGGAGGGCGAGCCGTACCTCGCGGCCGGCGATGACGCTGAGGGTCTTCATACTCCACCTCCTGCCGATCCGACGTGCTCGAGGTAGATCTCTTCAAGTGACCGTGAAGATCGCCGGACCTCCTCGATCCGGAGATTGGCGCCGACGAGCGCTGCGATGAGATCCGGGGTTGCGCCGGGGTCTGAGAGTGTGCAGTGGAAGGCGCTACTGCTGTCGTGATCGCACCTGGTGACGAACGGTAGCGCCGTAATCACTGCAGATGCCCGGTTGCGGTCGCCGGGGTCCGCAAGATCGATCGCCACGGTCGGGCGATCCGAGGCGTTCGTGAGGTTTGCCACCGAATCAAACGCCCGGATCCTGCCCCCGGCAAGGATCGCGACCGAAGAACAGATCCGCTGGACCTCGTCGAGGTGATGGGAGTTTAAGAAGACGGTCATCTCCTCCCTCCGGGAGAGTTCGACGATGAGATCGCGGACCATCCTCTGCGCGCCGGGATCGAGGCCTGATGAGGGTTCATCGAGGAAGACAACCTCCGGTCGATGGAGGATGGCGCGGGCGATCCCGAGCCTCCGCTTCATGCCGGTCGAGAACGTCCCAACCTGATCGTCTCGTCGTTCTGCAAGCCCGACAAGCGTGATGAGATCGTCGATCCGCTCTTCGGGGTCGTCCATACCATAGAGTCCTGCGTAGTAGGTGAGGTTGGCAGAGGCGCTCATGCGGTCGGAGAGACCGTTATTCTCAAAGAGCACCCCTACATGCGCACGCGCATCGTCATCGACGGCGAGGTCCCGACCCAGGACACGGACCTCACCCGAACCAGGGGAGAGCAGACCGAGCAGGATCCGGATGGTGGTAGTCTTCCCGGCGCCGTTTGGGCCGAGATAGCCGAATATCTCACCATGCCCAACGGTGAATGAGACATCGCTTAAGATATCACGGCCATCGAAGGACCGCGAGAGGCCCTGGACCTCGACGGCGTTCATGCTCACTGCCTCCACTGGCATCGCGTGGTGCAGGGCAGGACGGGAGCAGGGCTGGTTCCACAGGGGTTTTCAGTCGCATGACCGGTGCGAGCCATATGGATAGATCTCTGCTCGCAGACGTAAAAGAGACGATCCTCATGCTATGTGCAGACCGGGGAGGGGTATATCGATTCTTCGATCAACAGGGTGCTGGGTCATGATGATTTCCGGATTTGCGTATCCTGGTGACCTCACCGTATACGCTCCCGAAGGTCTGCTACGGAGCGCTCTTGCGATCCCGCCATGAGCGACCGGCCGACGGCGCGGATCCATCCACCCCGCCCGAGTCCATTCTCATCATAATGAGAACAGTTAACGGAATTAAGGGTAAAACAGATACAATATACACCAAAATACCTTCCCGGGCCTGATCCCGGTTGACATTTCCATCAGGAGTTGTTACAATGAGATTCAGCTATGGCATCGATGACAGACCCGAACCAGCATCGCTCCTCATCTTTGGCCTGCAATGGCTTGCGGTGAGTGTACCCGCTACCCTCATCATCGGCAACGTGGTGGCCGGTCTCTACGGGGGACCAGCCATCCCCTACCTCCAGAAACTCTTCCTCCTCACCGCTCTGGTGCTGCTCGCGCAGATCTACCTCGGTCACAGGCTCCCCCTGGTGGTCGGCCCGGCGACAGTGCTCCTGATCGGCATCCTCGCAAGCCTTGGTGCAGGATTTGAGGTGATCAATGCGTCGATCCTGATCGGCGGCCTCCTCCTCGCGGGGATCGCAGCAGCTGGCCTCTTCGAGTACCTCAAGCGCCTCTTTACACCCCGGGTGATCGCAGTCGTCCTCATGCTCATCGCCTTCACCCTCGCCCCTGTCATACTCGATCTCATCATTGACGGCGGCGGTGCGGTCCCGGCGACACACGCTTTCTCCTTCGGTCTTGTATTTGCCATCGCCCTCTTTGTTGCGAACGGGGTTCTGAAAGGGATATGGAGATCGACCCTGGCGCTCTGGGCGATCATCCTCGGTACCCTGGCCTACGTCTTGCTCTTCGGTGCGGTTCCCCTGCCGCCGGAAGGCACCGCGCTGTTCGCGCTCCCCGGAAACCTGCTTGCACCGCTCGCCGTGCCGGAGGTCGGGGTCCTTGTGGCATTCCTGATCTGCTTCCTTGCGCTTGCCATCAACGACCTCGGATCAATCCAATCAGTGGGCGGTCTCCTCAAGGCAGATACGATGAGTGAGCGCACGAACCGTGGGGTGACCGTCACCGGTCTCGGGAACGTCCTCGCCGGCCTCACCGGGGTGATCGGCCCGGTGAACTTCTCGCTGAGTCCAGGCATCATCGCCGCCACCGGATGTGCATCCCGGTTCGCCCTGGTCCCCGCCGGCGTAGCGCTCGCGCTCATGGCCGCGTCCCCGCTTGTCATCGGCTTCATGGGGAGTATCCCTGGCCCGGTCATCGGCGTCGTCCTCATCTATGTCATGGTCGCCCAGATCGCAGCAGGGCTTATGCTCGGGCAGGAGAGCAGCGCAGTCAGGACGTTTGATGAAGGGTTGATCATCGGCGTCCCCCTCCTCCTCGGGACCGTGGTGGCGTTCCTGCCCGATGCAGTCGCCACAGGGTTCCCGGCGACCCTCCGACCCCTGATCACGAATGGCTTCGTGGTGGGCATACTGGCGGCCCTGGTGCTTGAGCACATCGTCTATCGCCAGAGGCCTGAGGGATAAGGTGGTGGATGGGTGC
>JAAZOW010000231.1 GCA_012797575.1 Methanomicrobiales archaeon
AGCCCACCCAGGCGCTCCATCTCGCCTTTGATGTCTCCAACGGCGTTATCAACGTCCTGTTCACTCTCCCATTTCACAACAGATATCGTTCGTGCCATCTCGTTACCTCACGGCGTGGCCTATACGGGGTAGCTCTATTTTAGGTTAACCCCGAAGCGGGCCAGCTCCGATCCCATCCACGGCAGAGGTGGCACCCCGGCTTTACCCGGGATCGCGACGGCCCGAGATCAAGCTAAAAAAAAGATTAGATCGGTCTATCGAGGCGCATCTTCCTGGCTTTCTCACTGACGAGTGCGCTGTTCCCGGCGGGATCCTTGAGGGTGACCGTGAACGGAAAGGCCACCTCCCGTGCGGCGGCGATCTTCTCCTGCACCCTGAGCGCAGCCGCCCGCTCCTCATCGCTCTCCGCACGGGCAAGGACGTTTTCCACCGCCTCCTCGAACCGCGAGAGAACTCCCTCGACGTTGGTGACGAACCCCTCACAGGCGATCCCAGGCTCGACCGCAAGGCCAAGCTCCGGGATCTCGATCGTCCCGGTCATGCTCCGCACCACCCTTGTGGAGAGGTCATCGAGCTCCTCAATCCGCATCGTCCACTCGACCGGCTCCCCTTCCCCTGGGATGATGGTGTCGGTGTGCCGGTAGCCGCAGGCATCGCAGGCGATCGAGATGATCAGGAGATCCGGGAAGTGGGGGATCTCGAGGTGGTGGTGGACGATCCGGATCTCGCACCCGCACGCAGGACAGGTTCCCGGGTAGATCTCCCGCACTTACTGGCCACCGCCGATCTTCTCGCGCGAGATCTTGACGGACATGGGCGTGATGACGACGTACTTCTGTTCGCCAAGCCCGACAATATCGCCGTTTACATCTCTTGCCACGTCGCGGAGGTCCTTTAAGACCCTCTCAAAGGTTATCTTATCCATCTTCAGCCGCCCGATATCGACTATGATGATGTTGCCATTATAGACTTCATCTTTAATGCGGGGGGTATCCTTGAGATCCGCGATGGTGGCGATCTTGACGTACATGGATGCTGGCTCCTCTGACGTCGCCCCCTCATATGAGGCAAGGTCAAGCTCCAGGTATTCGTCTTCGCCTTTCACAGGATTTTTACCGAGAATGCTGTCAAAGAGCTTTTTAACCATAGAAATGGTGAGGAAAGAATTTTATTTAATAGTATCTTTTAATTTCTGCCTCAGATCTCGAGATTCCAGATATCATCTCCGACATTATGGACGCTCCTGACCGACTTACCCCGCTCCTGCCGTTCCATATCCGTGGCATCCAGGAGTGCAATCCCCACAGCGAGCGGTTTGCCGTGGCGTTCCTCAACGACCTGCACCGGGTGTCCGGCGCGGATATCAGGTGATATCGAGGTGATCCCGGGGCGCATGGCATCCGCGCCGTTTGCGATGAACCTGACCGCGCCGGTATCGACCACCACCTGCCGTTCAGGAATGGGGTGCTCGATGAGCCCCCGCAGGGTGGGAAAGACCCAGGTATCGGTGGCTATCAGGAATGGTTTTTTGTCAACGAGGTAGATCTCGACGGGAGCATCAGTCTCAACCCGCTCGATCCGGTCAGATCGGAAGAGTTCAGCCGACGGCCCAATCTCCTCAGCGAGCCGATCCAGTATTCGAGTAATCTGCGATCTCCTGATAACGTGACGTTTCTTGATAGTAAGCTTTGACATCTGATCCAGACCTCTAGGAAACAGGTATTCTTCGCAATAACGCGGTTATATTTAAGTAGTTTCTTCGCTCAAATATATTACTCCAGAAAGGACGGCAGAGGGTAGCTATATGACGCCAAGACCATTGGATATTTTAGATCAGGTACTGAACCGTCAGCCCGTCATCATCAGCCTCAAAGGTGGAAGGGAGATCCGGGGTATCCTCCAGGGATACGACGTTCACATGAACCTGGTGTTGGACAAGGCAGAAGAAGAGGTGGACGGCGCAGTGCAGAAACTCGGCACGCTGATCGTCCGCGGCGATAATGTGATCTACATCACCCCTTCAGTTGAGTGAGTAGGTGAGAGAGAATGTCAAAAGGCACACCTTCATTGGGTAAACGACAGAAGCGCACCCACATAACCTGCAGGCGTTGTGGCAAAGCTTCATTTCATGCGCAGCATAAAGTCTGTGCGGCCTGCGGTTTTGGGAGAAGCCGGAAAATCCGCAGTTACCGCTGGACCGAGAAGAAAGCGAAGGTACCGACGCACTAGAGTTGGATCATGTGTGGTATCGTAGGCATCGTCGATGCTGGCGGTGCCTCTTTCCCGCTGTACTACGCCCTGTACGCACTCCAGCACCGGGGGCAGGAGAGCGCAGGGATCTCCACTTTTGAGGGCACAACCCTCCATACCTACAAAGCCCAGGGGCTCGTCGCCGAGGTCTTCGAGAGCCATACCCTGGAGAAGCTGCGCGGCAACGCCGGGATAGGGCACGTCCGCTACCCGGCAACCGGATCGGCAGTCCCGGAGAACGTTCAACCGTTCAACTTCCGCTACCAGGGGCTCGACCTCTCGATAGCCCACAACGGCAATCTGGTCAACACGACCGAGCTCCGGGAGGAGTATGAGCGCAAGGGCCAGATCTTCTGCACCACGACCGATGCCGAGGTCATAGGCTATATCATCGCCGAAGCGCTCCGAACCTCGAAGAGCATGGAGAATGCCGTCCGACACTGCATGCACCGCCTTCGGGGCTCTTATGCCATTGTCGCGCTGCTAAACGACACCGTGTATGCTTTCCGTGATCCACTCGGCATCATACCGCTCTGTATCGGCGAACTTGACCACGGCTACATCATCGCCTCGGAGAGCGTGGCAATCGATGCGCTCGATGGCAAGCTCATCAGGGATGTGCGGCCAGGGGAGCTCGTCCGCCTCGATGGAGACGACCTCTCCTCTACCCAGATCACGACAGCAAAACGAACAGCGCACTGCATCTTTGAGTACGTCTACTTCGCCCGCGCCGACTCGGTCATAGACGGGAGGCTGGTCTACGACGTCCGGCGCCGGATCGGGCAGGGCCTCTATGACGTTTTGCCCATCACGGGAGATATCGTCTGTCCGGTCCCTGACTCCGGGACCGCCTACGCCGCCGGCTACGCTGAACGGTCAGGGATCCCGTTCGTTGAGGGGTTGATGAAGAACCGATACGTGGGACGGACGTTCATCATGCCGGTCCAGCAACAGCGGGAACGGGCAGTCAGGATCAAGCTCAACACCGTCAAGGGCAATTTGAAGGGCAAAAGAGTGGTCCTCATCGATGATAGCATCGTCCGTGGGACAACGTCCCGCCGGATTGTGAAGATGATCCAGGAGGCGGGGGCAAGCGAGATCCACCTCCGGGTCGGCTCCCCCCCGATCATCTCCCCCTGCTACCTCGGGGTGGATATGCCCTCCCGCACGGAACTGATCGCGAGTGGGAAGGGGATTGAGGCAGTGCGGGAGAGCGTCGGTGCGACATCGCTTGCCTACATCCCGCTCAGAGATCTGGTGGAGGCGATCGGGTGCAACGAGCAGGACCTCTGCACCGGATGCCTGACCGGGTGCTACCCGGTCGGTATCAGCGGGGAGGAGTGCCGCCACAATGCCATAGACTACGTGGCAGGCACCCATCAGGCTGATCTCTCGGCCTTCAGGATCGAGAAGCAGCGGACGTAACCCTGCGTGCGTATGGGCCTGGACTGGCCCTTGGCGCACAGCTTTTCTCCATCTGCTACACCCACAAACCCGGAGGGTGGACCTGACGTGGAGCCATGCGCGGCGCCGGGGAGGAATTCAGTACCGAGTACGGGCTTGCCCGGGTGAGCTACACCCCGCGTTATCGGGCGAGGCCTCCTACGAGAGTGGGGGGACCCACAGGGTATAATCGCTCGAGGATTTCCACACTCACGATCCATACTTCGTCTCCAGAGTGGCAGACCATTGAGCTACTCCTTCAACATCGCACGATAAAAGAACATAGCGAGGGATGGATTTGAACCATCGGTCTACGGGTTATGAGCCCGCCGGGATTTCCTGACTACCCCACCTCGCTCCAGTAAACCCGTGAGGTATATACGTTAGATGTCTCCAGATATATAATTTGCTGAAGACTCAACCGTCGCCTCTCACCCAATGATTAATAGCAGCGTGGGTTCAATACCTCCATTGCATGGAAGAAAAGAGACCGATGGACGATGATTTGCAACGCCTCCGCGAAAGGCGTCTCCGTGAGCTGGAGGCCGGAATCCTCGGCGATTCTGGCAACGTCATTGAGATCAACGACGATACGTTTCAGGGTATCGCAGAGAAGTACCCTTTCCTCGTCATCGATGTCTGGGCAGAATGGTGCGGTCCCTGCCGGATGGTTGCCCCGGTGGTCGAGAACCTTGCACGCGATTTCGCCGGCAGAGTGACCTTCGGTAAGTGCAACGTCGATCTCAATCCCAGGATAGCATCGAGTTTCAGCATATCCGCAATACCAACGCTTCTATTCTTCGCAAACGGCATGCTCGTCGACCGGGTGGTCGGCGCACTCCCCGAAGGGACCCTGCGGTCGAGGGTCACGCGAGCCTTTGGGACCGGTTAGGTCCCACACCACCAAACTCCGTCTCCCCCCGTCACAAGTCCGTACCCACTTCCCGGGGACAAGGCCATGGTGGTTGGTACAAACCGGACCTGTGGAGAGGGGGTATGGGGTTTTTCGGGCATCACGGGCGAGGTGGGGGGATCCGCTATCCACCCATCCCCGGAATTGCGGCACACTAGAGCGATCCGCCCTGTCGGCACCAGAGCCACCCGGAGAGGCGGGCAGCCATGATGAAGTCGTTTCGGGAGAGTCCACCGATAGCGTAGGTATACCAGGCGACATCCACAGTCTGACCTTTGGTGATACCGATATCGGGGAGATGACCCTCCCGCGCAGAGAACCGGGAAATTTCCTGAAGAAGTTTTACGGCATCACAGAAGTTCTTACAGACGAATCGGGCAACCAGGCGCCCATCCTCAAACGACCACCCCGGAACTCCGGGCAGGAGGTCAACGATCTCCCGCCGGGTCAGCGGTGCCGTATCCGCGACATCCGGGCTGATCGGTTCGGACGAAAGATCCATTGCCTGATCCCTCACCCGGGAGGGTGAAAAAGGTTCTTCTCCGCATCGGCGCGTCGGGTGCGGGGACAATGCCACCATCCCCATCATCAAAACCCCGATACCCCCGATCGCGCCGATACGGTGATGGATATCAGCACCAGAGCGCGGAAGGTCACTCTATCTATCTCATCCGCCGATCAAAGAAGGAGTTCGGCGGGCGGTGGGGCGTGATTGCCCACTTTTACCTGATATCGATGCCCCGTAGCCAGACTCCTGGCTCCTCTGCAACCTCGCCGACCACCCGGGCGCCGGGGATAGCAGACTCTATAGTGGCCACGCTCCTGGGCGGGGCGATATAGGCGTAGCCCATGCCCATGTTGAAGGTGCGGTACATCTCAGCACCATCGATATCGCCGGTCTCCTGCAACCACCGGAAGATAGCAGGGACTTCCAGGGGGGCGGTGATAGAGAATCCGTAGTCGGCAAGCCTCCGGAAGTTCAGAAGGCCTCCGCCGGTGATGTGGCACATCCCGTGGACGATACAGGTCTCCGCCACACTGGGCGCCTCATGGTAGATCCGGGTGGGGGTCAGGAGCTCTTCACCGAGGGTCTTTCCGCCTGCAAGGGCGGTATCGTACGAGGCGTACTCCTCGACGATCCTCCGGGCGAGCGTGAGGCCGTTGCTGTGGATGCCGCTTGAGGGGACGCCGACGATCAGATCGCCAGGAACGATCAGATCACCGGTGATGATCTTTTCTTTCCTCTGAACCCCAAGGCAGGTTCCCGCAAGATCGAGACCGTTCACAAGGCCACGGAGCGTCGCAGTCTCGCCGCCGACGATGTTTATATTCGCAAGCCTCGCCCCCTCATTTAAACCCTGGCCGATCTGGCCCATCTTCTCGATCGAGAGGTCATCAGCTGCGATGTAATCGACGAACGCCACAGGCTCGATATTCATCACGTAGAGATCGTTCACGTTCATCGCAATGCAATCGATCCCGACGGTCCGCCAGTCGCGGAGCGCATCCGCAACGAGCATCTTGGTGCCGACGCCATCGACCGCGAGCGCGAGGGCAAAAGGCCCGCAGTCGACGAGACCGGCAAAATGTCCGACCGTCCCGAGCATCGGAAACGGACCGGTCCTCTGGTAGGTGAGGTTATCGATCAGCGCTCGCACCGCCCGAGCCTCAAGATCGATATCAACCCCCGCCTCACGGTACGTATGTTCAGTCATCAGAATTCTCTGAGAGACGGAATTCATCGTGCAATGCCTGCAGGGCACGTTTGCCGTCGCCACCCTTCACGACAAACGAGACGTTTGCCTCACTCGATCCCTGCGAGATCATCATGACGTTGATCCCGGTCCGACCGAGCGCGGAGAAGATCCTCCCCCCCGTCCCCGGGGTCCCGGCCATCCCGGCGCCCACGACGGCGACCGCGGCGACATCGCGATCGTAGGTGACCTCGCGCACGGTACCCTGCTTCACGAGCGGTGTGAGTGCATACGTCGCGGCGTCCAGGTGAGACCCATCGATGATGAGGGATATGTTCGCCTCGCTTGAACCCTGCGAGATCATCATGACGTTCACCTCCCGCTCAGCGAGTGCTCCAAATATCGTCCGCGCAACACCGGGCCGACCTATCATCTGTGCACCGTTGATGTTGACCAGGGCAACCTTCTCGATCAGGGCGATGGCCTTGACCACCCGCCTCTCCAGATGTTCCCTCCGGAGGATGAGTGTCCCAGGGCATTCGGGTCTGAAGGTATTCTTGACCCGAATCGGTATATCCTTCTGCATCGCAGGTTCAACCGAGCGCGGGTGGAGCACCTTGGCACCGAAGTAGGAGAGCTCCATCACCTCGAGGTACGATATATCATCGAGCACCCGGGCATCCTTGATGATCCGGGGATCCGACGTCATCACCCCATCGACATCGGTCCAGATCCAGATCTCGTCGGCATCGATCCCGGCACCGATGATGGCAGCCGAGTAGTCAGAACCGCTCCGCCCGAGCGTCGTGGTCACACCCTGCTCGGTCGCTCCCATAAAACCCATGATCACCGGAACCGAGCCGGCGAGCAACGGCACGACCCGGCTCCGGATGCTCGATTCGCTCGCCGGAAGGGGTCGGGCGTCCCCATGGTTTGCCGTCGTTATGATCCCGGCTTCAGCGCCGTCAAGGACGATCGAGGGGATACCGTGCTGCCGGAGAGCAGCACTCACGATCGGGGCCGAGAGCCGCTCCCCGAAGGATACGATGTAGTCGCGGGACCGGGGAGTCAGTTCCTTCAAGGTGCATACTGCGGCGAAGATGTTTCGTAGCCGGTCGAGCCGATCCTCGATGATCCCTGCCACCTCATCGACGTAGTCAGGAGCGACGCCGGCAAGGAGCTGGATGTGCCGGGTCCGCATCGCCGCAAGGAACGTCTCGACCGGGGGCTCCCCCTTGCTCTTCACAACCTCATCAGCCATCGCGATGATCTGATCGGTGACCCCGGAGCATGCCGATACGACCAGCACAACCTCGTCGCCTGCTGCATGGTGGGGCTCTACGATACCTGCGACCCGCTGGACACAGTCAATATCTCCAACAGATGTGCCGCCAAATTTCATCAATAGCCTCATTCTGGCTCACTCGTCCCCTGCAATTGCTTTATAGTATTATACAACGCACAGACTAATAAGATGCTTGTAGATGAGATTGTGGACGCTCACGTGCTGGTTATTGGGAGTGGCGGCGCTGGAATGCGGGCCGCCATCGAGGCCTCCCGGTACGGCAGCGTGATCCTTGCCTCCAAGACCATCGCCGGCAAAGGCGGCTGTACGACGATGGCAGAGGGTGGTTTCAACGCCGTTCTTCGGGACCAGGATTCTGTTGTAACCCATCGCGAGGACACGCTCTCCGGTGGGGCGTATCTGAATGATCCGGCGCTTGTGGATGTGCTGGTAAGCGAAGCGCCGGACCGCTTGAGGGATCTCGTCCGATGGGGCGCGGTCTTCGACGTCACCGATGACCGAGAGGTGGCGCAACGGCCATTCGGCGGGCAGCGGTTCCCCAGAACCTGCTACGCAGGAGATAGGACCGGCCATGAGATTGTTATGACCCTCCTCGACGGTCTTGATGCGACCGATACACAGATCTACAATGAGGTTACGGTCATCGACCTCGTACGAGATGAGAATGGTGCGGTCGCCGGCGCGATCGCCCTGGATCGGGATGGAGGAGTCGTCCTCTTTCGGTCGGATGCCACGGTGCTTGCGACCGGCGGGGGGACGCAGATCTATGATGTCTCCACGAACTCAGCCGCCGGGACCGGTGATGGGTTTGCCATGGCCTACCGGGCAGGGGCGGAGCTGATCGATATGGAGATGATCCAGTTCCACCCTACGGGTGCGGTCTACCCTTACGACGCCCGCGGGCGATTGGTGACCGAGGCGGTCCGGGGGGAGGGAGGAATCCTCCTGAACGCACAGCAGGAACGGTTCATGAAGCGCTATGACCCCGAACGGATGGAGCTCTCCACCCGGGATGTTGTGGCCCGGTCGATCGCGACGGAGGTGCTGGAGGGACGGGGAACAAGACACGGCGGCGTCTATCTGGATGTGACGCATCTCCCGGCTGAGCGGATCGAGACCCGACTCCCGGTGATGCTCGAGCAGTTCCTTGCCTTCGGTGTGGATATCAGGAAGGAGCCGATGGAGGTGGCGCCGACCGCACACCATATCATGGGGGGTCTCCGGATCACCCCGGAGTGTCGGACGACCATCCCGGGACTCTTCGCCTGCGGCGAGGTGACCGGCGGGGTGCACGGCGCAAATCGTCTCGGCGGGAATGCTCTTGCCGATACCCAGGTCTTCGGGAAGCGAGCCGGGGAGTTCGCCGGGAAGTCGCCGGGACGGAAGGGCAGGATAGACGAGGCCTGGGTTGAGGGGGAGCTCCGGCTGCTCGACGACTTCTTCGAAGGGGTGATGAGCCCTGCAGCGGTTCGGAAGGACCTGAAACTCACGATGTGGAACCAGGCAGGGATCTTCAGGAATTCGATGGACCTTGCAACAGCTCTCACGCATGTCAGGAGGCTCTCTGACCGGCGGCTCTTCGCCGCCTCGACCGCGAACATCCCGGAATGCTGCACGGTCAGGAATATGTGTACCACGGCATCCCTGATCGTCAGGTGCGCCCTCCTCCGACCCGAAAACCGGGGAGCGCATGTCAGGCGGGATCCCGAGACCACGACCTGGGATCCGGAAAAGTCACCGTTCGGCCACACCTACATCTCGCTTGTGCGGGAAGGGATCGAGCAGCGGGAGGTGACGGCATGAAAGAACTCACTCTCCGGGTCTCCCGCTACGATCCTGCCGAGGACGCCGGACCCTACTTTGAGGAGTACACGGTCCGGGTCAACGAGGGCGCCCGGGTGCTCCACGCCCTCCACGCGGTGCATGATAACCACGACCCGACACTCACCTACCGCTACTGTTGCGGGTCGGGACAGTGCGGGAGCTGCGCCGTCCGGGTGGACGGGACACCCGTCCTTGCCTGCATGGAGGAGGCTCGCGACGGTATGACGGTCGAGCCCCTGGATCTCCCGGTCCTGAAGGATCTTATGGTGGATATGGGGCCGGTGATAGCAAAGATCGCCCGGATATGCCCTGCCCCGGACGTGGAGATCCCGACACGGGAAGAGATCGAAGCGATAAAGCCACTCCGGGACTGTATCGAGTGTCTCTGCTGTGTATCGGCCTGCCCGGCACTCCAGGTGACCGAATTTGCCGGGCCGACGGTGTTCCGGCAGGAGATGCGCCTCGCCCTCGATCCCAGAGATTCGGTGGACCGGATCGAAGATGCCATCGAGAAAGGACTCTTCTACTGCACAACCTGCAGGCGGTGCCTGGAGGTCTGCCCGAAGGAGATCAACGTCCCGGGCAAAGCGATCGAGAAGCTCCGGGAGATTGCGAACCGGCGTGGGTTGACCTTGCCCCGCCACCAGGAGGTGGCGACGCTGGTGCAGGAGACAGGGCGGAGCGTTGCACGGACAGGGATGACGTTCCTTGAGCAGGTGCCGGAGGTGATCGAGCCAGACGGTCCCCTCCGCGGCGAGATCGGATTCTTTGTCGGGTGTATGTTCAACGGCCGGGTGCCACAGACTGCGCTCGACGCTATGGAGGTTATGAAGCGCAACGGCATCCGGGTGATCATCCCCCACGATCAGGTCTGTTGCGGCTCGCCACTGATACGAACCGGGCAGACGTCGTTCATCGACGATCTGAGGCGCAAAAACATCGAAGCCTTCGCAAGACGCGGGATCAAGACCGTCATGACGATCTGTGCTGGATGCGGGGCGACGCTGAAGAACGACTATGAGACACCGTTTGCGGTGAAAGACGTCACCGAGGTTCTCACCGAGTACGGGATCGAGCCTCCGGCGAAGCTGGATGTCAGGGCTACCTACCACGATCCCTGCCACCTCCTCCGGGGCCAAGGGATCAGCGAAGAACCCCGGATCTTCCTCCGCGAGGCCGTCCGGGAGTTCGTGGAGATGCCCTCACAGTGCTGCGGCGCTGGCGGCGGTGTCCGCTCAGGGGTGCCTGAGGAGGCGAAGGCCCTCGGGATGATGCGGGGTGAGGCCGTGAAGGCGGCCGACGCGGATGTGGTCGTGACGATCTGCCCGTTCTGCGAGTTCCATATCGCCGACTGCACGGACGTGCCCGTGAAAAATCTGGTGACGATCCTGCTTGAGGGATACCGGAAGAAGGATGCAGAAGAACGGGGTTCCCCATAATACCTTTTTTTGCCCGCACGCCCCTCCCTTGAACCCCGGATCCCAGAGGTAGCGCATATGGGAGGGGAGGTCCCTCACCACACCACATCGAGGATGAAGTAGAGGAACGCAATGATACTTATGAAGACGACCCCGTACCCACCGCCCCATATATCGGTCTGGACATCGGGATAGTGATCCTTCAGGTACGAGAGCTCCTCGCTATACGCCTGCGATCTGGACGGATCTAAGAACGCCTGCATGAGAGGCAGGACGGCTGATTTTCCCGCTATCTGGATGGCAACAGTCGGGTTTGCTGTGACATGCTTGAAGCGCACCACCGCCCCCTCGATCCCGTGCTCGATCGCGCGTGCGATACGCACAAGCGGGACTGCCGAGAACCAGGTCACTGCCCTGCCCGCCTGGATGTAGAGAACGTCGACATCGATCGTGGCCCCGGGCCAGGGATGCCTGAGCGGCCGAACCGCAAGCAGAAGAACCCCTGCAACGGCGAAGATGGCGACGGATTCGATCAGACCTGCGAGTGCGAACGGGTGAGCGCCGGTCCCGCCGGGCAGGAGATCGGTCAGGATCCCCGGGAAGAGCCCGATCACGATGCAGAGGAGGGCAAATATCCCCATAGCAACCGCCATCGGGGTCGGTGGATCTCGCAGGGGGGGGCCTTCCCTTGTCCCAGAGGCCGGTCGGAAGAAGCCGAGATAGAGGAACCGGTAGACGTAGAGGACGGTTATGACGGATGATACCAGGAGCAGAGGGGAGAGATACGGCACCACGCCCGCCGCCTCGATGACCATCCCCTTGCTCATCGCACCGTTCAGGCCGGGCAGCCCCGCGAGTGAAAGGCCGCCGATGACGGCACAGAGAGCGGTCACCGGCATCGCCTTCCCGAGGCCTCCGAGCTCAGAGAGGCGGTGCGAACCGGTCCTGAAGATGACCGCACCCGCCGCCATGAAGAGGAGCGACTTGAAGAGTATGTCGCTTACCATATGGGCGAG
>JAAZOW010000172.1 GCA_012797575.1 Methanomicrobiales archaeon
CTGCCTGGCCTCAATATGCTGGCATCCCCCACCCTGCTCCGGGCCGGGGGCAGTCGTGGTGATACCCGGGGAGGGCTGTATCCGGGAGAAGAAACCCACGCGCCAGCTCGTTCTTCAGGCCCTCCCCATACCCTGGACCGTGGGAGGTATCGCCTCTGGGGGAGGGGCAGACGGGGAGGGGGCAAAAAGCCCCCTCCCCTGTCACTCTTGGGTTCAATATGCCAGTATCTCCTGCTCGGGGCAGAGTGGAGAGAAACTGCAAGAGGGCGCGAAGAGGGGCAAACACCCCTGAGGATCTCCGAATTTTAGATGACATGACGCACTAGTGCCCTATGTCGCTTAAAATTAAAAGATCTATTTTGTGCCCGGAGTTGATTAATGGAAGAATATGGGGTGATTTTGAGAACTCCATAATGATAAATGGAGCCTTTACAGCCCAATTCCCTGTGTATCGCGTCCTTGTGGGAGGGACTGGGAGGGAGGCCCCGCCTCCCTCCCGGATGGGAGACTTTGAGATAGCCTCGACCCCTAAATCCCTCACGTCAAGGTCTATGAAAATTAAGTGACACGAGACACTAGGTATAGATCCACCACTTGCTTTTGAGGGGTGATTGGAATTTAGCGGGTGACAATACGTCAGATTATTTGACTCGTTATGTATTTTGGGAATATAGGTGATCTGGGTGCGGGCCTGTGGTCTAAGAGGATGATTCATCGTGTGCATGGGTCGCTGAAGCGGATGTCCATGAGCGGTAACCGATGCTTTGTCGATACGGGATCGCATTGCTGAACAAGCGCGACAGTCTTCATGGGACTGTCGATGCCCTCTACAGACGCTGGGTGGAACCCGGATCCTCTCTCGTACCATCTCCTCCATGTTCACCGAGACGCCAAACACTCTTGCATTCAAACCATTTGTTATTTTCCGGACTTATGGCCTTCAGCTGATCCCTCATCACCTCCGTC
Organism: Methanomicrobiales archaeon; assembly: GCA_012797575.1. GTDB lineage: Archaea > Halobacteriota > Methanomicrobia > Methanomicrobiales > Methanoculleaceae > Methanoculleus. Next base: position 967 of record JAAZOW010000172.1, read on the forward strand.
AGGTTGAGGTACCAGAACGCCTTCTCCTGTCCCAGACATACCACTTCGATATACTCGACCCGTTTCAACCATCGCAATAGTTCACCGAACCCGTACCCCCTCTTCTTGGGAATTTTATTCAACTGGTGGTTGGCGAATCCACCTCCCGATCATGCATCTAACGTCCCCAGGGGCCGGACGCTGCGGGCCATACCCGATCAGATCCTGCGCTCTCGGGGTGCCGGCAGTTGCCTTATCGTTACTTCGCATGTCACGAGTGCCTGATGCGCCTCAGGAGATCCTGGACAGACGCCTTCTGCTGACGTCGCTTCATATCCGACCAGATCCGGCGCTGCTTAGAGAGCCAGAAATCGAGGTCATCGGGATCCTCTGCATACACAATGCAGTGCTGCTCAAGTATCCCACCCCGGAGATACCAGGGGATCTCGCCGTATATGACGATATCATACTTCTCCTCCAGCGAGGAGCACACTCTCATGCACCGCAGTCCTATCCGCCCCGTCACCAAGGATCAGGCAGAGATCGACATCGGACTCCGGGCCTGCGTAGCCCATGGCGCGTGAACCAACGAGTAGAATAGCCCTGATCGAGGGGAAAACGTCCCGGAAGTGGTCCAGGATCAGATCCTGCCTATAGTCAGCCATACCAGCACCTCCTCCGAAAACCTGCGCAGGCGGGGCATAAGCCGCTGCATCGCAGCATACGCAATGTGGTCGTTGATACCGCCGTATTCATGGACCATCAATTCTCTGCAATATCCGCCCCCTGATCCGGATATCATGGGCCTCCATTGGAGATTACTCACCCATCGCCTCGATAAAACTTCTCATGAACTACCGCACCCCTCTCGGGCGGGGTGGTTTGCCCGTCTCGTATCCCCCGGCATCCGATCCCCATCACCTCAAAAGAGGGGGTGAGCTGATTGTACCTCCCGCCGCCGTAGTCCTTCACCCCCCCAGAGACGGGTAGACGATCAAGGTTTCAAGGATGGTTGAAGAGCCCTGCTCACCCTGCGACAAAAGGATCGCACAGAATACCGAGCAGGCGAAAATCTATATCAGATAAGATCGCACTACACCCAAACAAGCGGCCTTCCTCTCAAACGCATAAAAGAGCCCGATCAATCAAGACACCACCTACTGAACCTGGTGATACCATGACAGAGCATGCAGTCTTTGGGAACGTTGCTCGTATACGATACGGCGTGCGATCTCGCTTGAGCAAGAGGACAAGACGGTTCCAGCGGACCCTTGAAATCCTCGTATTCTATACAAGAGGCCTCCGGCTACACCTCCTCGCCCTTGCTGCCTTCAGCATACTACTCGGGCTGATGGAGACATTCCAGATCGTGCTCCTCTACCCAATACTGAACGCATCCTTCAACATATCAGATGCCGGTATCCCGTTCCTCGAACCCCTATATGATACCGCCCGAAGTATCATCGCCCTTCCTGAGATCGTCACGTTCTGCCTCCTCTTCATCGCGTTCGTCATCCTGACGTTCCTAGTCACGATCATCTACAAGGTCGTATCACTGAAGTTCACAAAGTCAGTCATCGTCAGGACAAAAGGCTCGCTCTTCAACAAACTCCAGGAGAGCGACTACCGCTACTTCGTGGAGAACAAGCAGGGCGACATACTCTACAACGTGGTCTCCTCACCAGGCAAGATCAGAAACTTCCTGGATTACTCGGCAGGAATATTCTCCGACGCCGTCGTCGTCCTGACGGTGATCGTGGGGCTGGTCCTGGTGAGCCCGACGGCGACGGCGATCCTCCTCTTTGGCGGCATCGGGTTCATCCTCATCGTGAGGGTCGTCGGGAGGCGGGTATCATACGTCATCGGAAGGGTCCAGCTCAAGTCCATATCCTCGGAAAATACCATCATATCTCAGTACATCCAGGGTATCCGGCAGATCCGCTCCGCCCGCGCCGATGACCACTGGAGAGATCAATACACTGTTGCTCTCAGAAACTACTGGGACAAATTCGTCCGTTTCCGATTCACCGAGGCCGTCCCTGCGGCACTCCTGCAGATGACCTTCTTCACCGGTATAGCCTCGGTCGTTATAGCGCTCTACTACATCCACCAGGACCAGTTCCTCTACGTCATACCCCTCATCGGAACATTTGCCTTCTCCGCGCTGAAGGTGCTCCCGAAACTTGCGAGTATGGGTGATCGGAACATGATCGTTATGGACGCCTACCCCGATCTCGAGCGGATCTACTACTTCCTCAATGATCCCCGCTACAGCACCATCAAGAACGGCGCCATCCCGTTCTCTTCGCTCACGTCGGATATAGTCTTTGAGGATGTCGACTTCTGCTACTACGAGGGCCAGGACCTCGTCGAGGGGCTGAACCTCACCATCCCGAAGAACCGGGTCACCGCCCTCGTCGGCCACTCGGGGTCCGGGAAGTCGACGATCGTCTCACTCCTC